>JADMKH010000179.1 GCA_018780025.1 Thiobacillus sp. | reverse complement strand
CCGGTACAGCGCTACGTTGACGAGTGTCTGGCTGGCAAGACCGGCCCGCGCGGCACCGATTTCAACATGCGCTGGGTTGCCTCGATGGTCGCCGAAGTACACCGCATCCTCACCCGCGGCGGAATTTTCATGTACCCCAAGGACACCAAGGACCCCGCCAAGGCCGGCAAACTGCGCCTGTTGTACGAAGCCAACCCGATGGCGTTCATCGTCGAACAGGCGGGCGGCGCCGCTACCACCGGTCGCGAGCGCATCCTTGACCTCAGCCCCGATGGCCTGCACCAGCGCGTGCCGGTGATCCTGGGCTCCAAGTCCGAAGTGGATATCGTGACCGGTTATCACCACGAAAAGGCCGCGTAAACAGCGATTCGACGCACAATAAAAAAGCCGGGTTCGCCCGGCTTTTTTATTGGTGTTCGGAATTCCGTGTTGGAACGTCCTTGGGAGATTGTCTGGGTTCGGCCAACCGTGGTCACTGAGTGAGCCGAAAACATGCGTTCCTGGCTGGC
This sequence comes from Thiobacillus sp., assembly GCA_018780025.1. Taxonomy (GTDB): domain Bacteria; phylum Pseudomonadota; class Gammaproteobacteria; order Burkholderiales; family Thiobacillaceae; genus Thiobacillus. The sequence continues at coordinate 2,328 of JADMKH010000179.1, read as the reverse complement.
CGGTGTACCTTAGTAAGCTGCCGGTAGCTGAGCTGGCATGGTTGGCAAGTCATCGGCCAAAGCCGCCGGTGGAGTTCTGAGCAAACCAGGTCTGCTATGCGCTGCACACCGGTCGTTGATTAAAAGGCGCAAGGGTCGGCGCACGCGGCATTCTTATCCCTGCTGCCATCAAACAGGTATCCGAACCATGCGTTCGCTATCTTCTCCTGCACGCTGTTCTGCCCCTGCCTGGCCTGAAGGTTCTCGAAATCGAGCTCGAACAAGGGCTGATGCTGGTTGAAGCAGGAGAAGACGAACCTGGAGGGCTCGCCCGTCTCGCTGTCCACATGACGACAAAGGCACTGGGCACACACCTCCTTCATCATGCACTGCATCGGGCTGTTGACTGCGGCAATCGCATCAAAGCCTGGCTTCAAGTGCGTCTTGAGTTCTGCACGCAATGCTTTTCTGAAGGTTTCCATCGACGCGGGGTGATCCGACAGGATGAGCTGGTCGGTCTGTCTCACCCACGCGGTGAAGGACGCATCCATCTCGTCACAGGATTGCAGGAACTCCGCCAGCCCATGCACGAAGCAGGCATCCTGCTGTCGCCTAATTTTAATGGCAGGCCCTTCGTCCAGCACCCAGATCGCCTGATCCGTCAGAATCTCGATGACACACTGGACTGCACGTGCCCGTTCGGCATTCCGGAAGTGGCCAATGAACACGATGCGGTTGCCTGCTGCCCGCCACATCGCGGCGCCGTCCACCGTGCTGGTGACGGCAGAGTGTCCGCCCGCCACTGTCACGGTCGCATTTTCCGGTACTGGTAGACCGGTTCCGGTCGGTCCCATCAAAACCACCCGGTCGCCCGGATTGAGCATCGATGCGATGCGACTCGACACTCCCACTGTGTTGACGAGCAGCTGAACCTCGCCACGCGCCTTGTCCACATGCACGCCATCGATGGCCATGCCCTCCATCGCCAGCACCTGCCCTGCCACGCGCGCTGCGTGCCGCTCAAAATTCTGCAACCTGTACACCTGCCCCGGCAGCCAGTGCTTGGTGGCCTGTGGCGCACGTACAGTAAGGCTGGTGAGATGCGGTGCCAGGCGTTCCACTGCCACCACCTCAGGGCACAAAGCCCTCTCCAGCCTCGATGCAAATGTATCAAACGTAGCGCCCGCTTGATCGGCCATCCGGGGAGACGCGTGATTCAGAAGCAGTGTCCTGATATCGCGCGCCGCATGCTTGGAAGAAGCCATCGCGCGTACTACGCTGCCGTGATACCAAGGGTGGGTGTCACCCACAAAGGATACACGCAGGTTACCGTGTTGGTAGGACGTGAAGAAGCCTGTCTGCTGGCCCTTGCAATGCCCATCCGTCGGCACCCGCATCAACGCGCCGCTTTCATCGATTCGGTAAGACGCGAAATACTTGCCATCCATCTCGAATGTGCCCGGATGCTCGCGCTCATACACAGTATTGGGAATACTGCCGGCCGCCACCAATACGGCCCTTGCCGGCAATTCGACCTGCTCGCCGTTGTCGCTACGCACACAGCGAAGCTGCAGCACGTGGCCGTGTTTGTCTAGGATCGCCTCGGTCGGTTCCAGGTGTTCAGCGTAGTAAATTCCCTCTTCAAGCGCCTTGACGATCTCTTCGTGATTTCGCAGGTAGGCTGGCGATTCGGTCATGGCACGGCGATAAACGACGGTGACCCCGCCCCAGGCCCGGATGAGCGGTGTGAAGTCGGGCAATTCATCGGCATCACGCGCCCGCTCACGCTCGACACGCACGGCACGGCCATGTTCGAGAAAGGTATCAAGTACCTCTCGTTCATAGTCGTCGAAAAGCTCGGTATGGGATTCTCCAATGCACTCCCAACGGGTAAGTACCTTCTCAACCTGCCTAATGTAATAGGCCTGTACTTCGGTGGCGGTATCGATGGAGGTCAGCCCGCCGCCAATCACCACCGCCGGCAGGCGCACCTGCAAGTTGGCGAGGCTGTCGAACTTGGCAGCGCCGGTCAACTGCAGCGCCATCAGAAAATCGCTCGCCTGACGCATACCGCGTGCCATATTGTTGCGCACCGGCAGCACTGTGGGCCGTCCGGCCCCGGTCGCCAGGGTCACGTGATCGAAACCGAGTTCCGGAATGTCTTCCAGTTTGATCGTGCCGCCGAGTCGAATGCCGCCGTAGACGCGGAAGGCGGGTTGACGCTCAAGAACCAGGCGGACCAGCATCAGGAAGTTCTTGTCCCAGCGCACCGTGATGCCATATTCAGCGACGCCGCCAAAACCTGACATGGTGCGCGAATCCAGCGGCTGGTTGAGCGTTTCGATATTT
>JADMKH010000091.1 GCA_018780025.1 Thiobacillus sp. | reverse complement strand
ATCAATCTCAAGTGTGTCAATGCCCTTGGCATTGAGCGCACGCGTATAGAAATCACCGCGAGAATCGACCCCGCCTGATCCATGCAGGACGACAACAGCCGGGCGGCCTCGATTGGCCTGCTCGCATTTGTCCTGCTTGTTTTTTCCCACAGGAACGTTCAGTTTTCCCTTCACGGTGAGGGGCTGCAAAGTCTGAATGTCGATTGACTGGATTTCGACAAATGAGATGGCCGGCCTGGCATCGTAGCGACAATCGTCATCCGCCTGCGCGTTGGTCGCTGTCCCCGCCCATGAAAACAGCACGAAGTAAACAATCGTTGTAAACGTCTGGGTCTGCATGAAACACTCCCTGTGAATGATGAGCGAATACAGCTGCCTGTTGGCAACTGCTTTTCGTTTAACCACAAAGGCGTTCAGCCGCGTTATCAGTATGCCAATCAGCCTAGTCGATTCTTTACCATTAAAAAAGCAGCAGTCTTGAATCACACCATGTCAACTCAAACCTTGGTCAATTCATGCCTGAGTTAAATCGAACCTGGCCAAATCAGCTTATCTCAGCCGTTGCCAAGAGCAGGCCGCCCCATAACAGCCCGCGGGGTACGCGTGCTTCCAGTGCTTGTGCCCAGCGCGAGCCGGAAGGCAGGAAAATTGCCGAGTGCAGCGTGAGGTTGCGCACGGGCAAGTAATCGAACAGCGCGCGCACTTCTGATGCGGTGCGCCAGTGGGCACCGCGATAGGCGCCACTGCCGTCGTCCCTGCCTTTTTGCCGATACAGCAGGCTGTGCCGGTTGAGCCAACCGATCGACACGCGCTTGCGCGCAACCCGCACGCATTCGGCTACCGCTGATTGTTCATCTTTCACAAAACACAGGGCGGCAATGGACAGCACGTGATCGAAGCTGTTGGATTCAAACGGTAATGCACGCGCATCGCCTTCGACCCATTTCAGGTCTGGAGGGCTGTGCGCACGTGCATATTCAAGCCACGCAGGGTTGGGATCGAGGCCGGTTGTGACGAGCCCCGCGGCCGCGGCGTGCCGGGTGAACCAACCCGTGCCGCAGCCGACGTCAAGCAGGCTTTCACCCGCTTGTGCCGCCAGCTGTTGCGCCGCCAGTGCGTATTCGGTGTCGCCGACCCAGCGCCCGCGCGGTGTGTCATACCAGGCATCGTAGTCGGCGGGGGTCATGCCGCCAGCGTCTCCCGACGCAGGCGTTGCTCGATCAAAGTGGTCGCAATCAGGGCGGCGATCAGCAGCGGCACCACGGCGAGGTTCAGCGTGACCCAGCCGAAGCGGTCATAGAGCCAGCCCGCCGAGAGGGTGGCCAGCGCCACCAGGCCGAAGATGGTGAATTCGTTCGCCGCCTGCACCCGCAACTGTTCGGCGGGCCGACAGGCCTGGGTCAGCAGCGTGGTGCCGCCGATGAAAGCGAAATTCCAGCCGACGCCGAGCAGCACCAGCGCCGACAGAAAATGCATGAACTCGACGCCGGACAAGACCAGCACGACCTGACCGAGCAGCAGGACGAAGCCGGTCTGCATGATGCGCGGCGCGCCGTAACGCCTGATCAGGGCGCCGGTGAAAAAGGACGGCGCGAACATCCCCACCACGTGCCACTGGATGACCGGCGTCACGTCCGACTGCGGCAGGCCGCAGCCGAGGATGGCCAGCGGCGTCGCGGTCATCACCATGACCATGACCGCGTAGCCAATCGCCGCGCCAAAGATTGCACCCCGAACGGCGGGCGGGCGCAGAATTTCGCGCAGCGGGCGCGGGATGCCAACCTGCACCGTCTTCACAATGGGCAGATGAAGACGGGACAGCAGGACCAAAGCGATGAGACTCAAGGCGCCCTGCGCCAGATAGGATCCGACGAAAACCTCGCCGCCGACCCAGTCGCGCCCCCACTGGCCCAGTTGGGGACCGAGAAAGGCCGCGACCACGCCGCCGGCCACCACCAGCGAAATCGCCCGGCTGGCATGGTTTGGGCCGGCCGCCTCGACGGCGGCGAAACGGTAGTAATTGGCAAAGCCCTGGTAGCTTCCCAGCAGGAAATGGCCAATAACGAAACCGGAAAAACTGCCCTGATGAAGCGCGAATGCGCATACCAGACTGCCGCCGATGCCCAGCAGCGCGCCGACCTGGAAGCCCGGCCGGCGTCCGTGCCGGCGCATGAGCCTGGCTGCCGGCAGCGAGGCGATGGCGGTGCCGATCACCATGGCCGCAAGGGGAAGCGTTGCAAGCCCCTTGTCAGACGCGAGCATGCTGCCGAGAATCGCGGCGAGTGCCGTGGTCAGGACAATGGCAGACAGCATCAAGGCCTGGCTCAGCGCCAGAATCAACACATTGCTGCGGGAGGCGGCCACCATCACGCCAGGGTCGGCTGGCTTGTCAAAACCACTTGTATAGCCAATATTTTTCGTAGGCTACTTTGCCCCAATGCAGCAGGTGTCCGGCTGGTCTCAGTTTCATCCGCGGCGCGGGTTCGGCATAGAAATTGCCGCTACCGAATCCGGCCTGGCCATCGCCGGCTTCGATGAAGCATGCGCCCTCGCCCTGGAACTGCTTCATCGTGCCCGTGCCGGTGATGTCGGCGGCGATATTGTGTGCGACCACCTCGGCTTGCCCGTGCGCAAATACGCCAGCCTTGGGCAGCGGCTTGCCGATGGCGAGCGGGATGCCGGTCACGTCGCCGATGGCGTAGATGCCGGGAAAAGGCGTGGCCAGCGTGGCGCGATCCACCGCAACCCAGCCGCTGTCGCCGCACAGCCCCGCATCGCACACCGCTTCCGGCGCGCGATGCGGCGGCACATAAACCAGCAGGTCGAAATCGGCACGCA
>JADMKH010000150.1 GCA_018780025.1 Thiobacillus sp. | reverse complement strand
CTCGGCCATGGCGGCCGACCAGTGGCGATAGCGCGGCAGGCAGCGCAACAGGGCAACAGCCACGCGGAAAGCCGGCAAGGGTACAGGCAGCAGGCGCGGCGGGCGACCAAGCGCCGCAAAAACGCGGGCCACCATATCGCGATAAGCGAGCGCCTCGCCGCCGGAAATATTGTACGCATGGTTTGCCGCATCAGGCGCCTGTAACGCCGCCACGCACGCGCCGGCCACGTCCGCAGCATGAATGGGCTGACGCAAACCCTCAGCCTTGCCGAACACGGGAAAAAAGCCAAAGCGCCGAATGAAGCGGGCGATCTCGGCGATATTTTTGTCCCGCCCCAGACCATAAATCAGCGTCGGGCGCAGGATCACCCATTCCACCCCGCGATTTTCCGCCCACGCCTGCACGCGCGCCTCGGCCTCCGCCAAACGACGGGCCACGACCTGCTCCTCCGGGTCGGAGGAATCGTCCTTGGTGAAGCGGCTGGTGGAAGACAGCACCACCACGCGCCGCGCCCCCTGCGCTTCCAGCAAGGCAAAGTGCCCTGACAACACCCAAATGGGTGCAACACAAATCCAGTCCGGAATATTTCCCTCTCCCACCGGGAGCGGGGCCAGGGGTAAGGGCGCGCAGCCAATCCGCCGCCACCCCACCCCATCCCCCGCCTGGCTAACCGCACGCCGCGAGTAGGCCGTCACGTGCCAACCGGCTTGCGTCAGCAGCGGCAAAAGGCATACCCCCACCAAACTGGTTGCACCCAGCACCCCGACTTGGCGTTCATCCACGCCCAAACCCCAACGCTCGACCGGCACGCCTCGCCGTGTGATAAACGACCACCAAGCCAAGTCGCAGCCACACCCCCAGGGTCACCAGCCACATCAACCCGCCGGGATACTGATGCCGGAAGAACTTGCGGTAAAACCGCAGCATGCCCCTGTGCTTGTGCCACTCCACAAATATCGGGCGGCCGCGGCCGCACACACCCAGCGCGTGCGTAATCCGCGCAGAAGGCACAAACAGAATCTTCCAGCCCTTCTGGCGAAAGCGCATGCACCAGTCAAGGTCCTCGCAGTGCAAGAAATAGCCTTCGTCCCACAAGCCCACATCGGCAACCGCTTCGCGCCTGACCAGCATGCAGGCGCCCGAAATCGCCTCCACCTTGATGGGCCGATCCGGCAAGGGTTGTTTGTGCAGGTGGAAATCAAAGAACAGCTTGGGCCAACGGTTAGCCAAGCGGCTCAAGCCAAAAGCCCGCACAAAAGAACGCCAGGGTGTGGGTATGGCCCGGCGTCCACCTGCTTGTTCTGTCCCGTCCAGATTGGCAAGCAAGCCACCCGCCATTCCCACGCGTTCATCCGAACGCATCGCGTCCAGCAATCCATCCAACGCGCCGGATTTGAAAGAGCAATCCGGATTAAGGAACAACAAGAGCGGTGCAGAAGCAACGCGCGCACCCTGATTGCAAGCCGCAGCGAAACCCAGGTTGGTCGGGTTATTAATAATTCGTACGTGCGGCAATCCTTGCAATGCATTCAAACTGCCATCCGTCGATGCATTATCAACCACGATGATTTCGACTTCCCGCGGGCAGTTCAGCAGAGAATCGACACAGCTGCGCAGCAATGCGCCAGCGTTGTAATTGACGATGACGGTAGAAATGGTGTGGCTCATGTTTTTCTAATGTGGCCCGGACAATATAGTGAGGCTACAAGTGGCGTGGCGCATCCATTCGGTCATGTAAAACGCGAACGATGGCAATGCCGTAATCTGTGGCACGGAAATAAATCATGTGCCGCTCGACACTGAGGCGGCGATAGCCGCTGCGAATGCGGTCGCAGCCCGGCGCTGTTTGCGGTGCCTGCGCCAGCTCAGCGAACGCGTTCGCCAAAATCGCGGTATAGCGATCAGCCTGTTCCGTACTCCATTGTCGCCGCGTGTAGAGCCAGATATTTTCAAGGTCGCGTTCCGCGGCTGGGGTGAGGCGATATTCAGCCATGCGTGGCGTGCATGCGCTGCTTAAATGCTGCGACGGTGAAAGCCCTGGGCTCGCCGCTATTTTCGCCATCGATCAGGGCTGCGCGTATCGCCTCAATCTCCGCGCTACGCTCTTGATCGCGCCGGATGAGGTCGCGGATAAATTCGCTGTCGTTGGTGTAATGTCCTGCATCGATCTGCGATTTAATCCAACTGTCTTGTTGGTCGGTCAGTGTAATCGTCTTGCGAACGGTAGCCATGTGTCACCTCCGACTCAGAAGTTGCAATCAATAAATCATACTACTGGTGCAATATAGAGGCAAATAGCACACTTGTCTGGCTTTGCTTGATTTCAACCCCATGCCGTAGTAACCCCGCGTTGTAAGCGACGATGAGGGTAATCGTGCAGCTCATGTTTTTCTTCTTATCGGAAGGCTCTTTCACCGTTCGTTGTTGGCGGTAGTCTGTTGTAGGTCGGCAATACTTTGCCGACACGCGGTCTGGGCGCCGTCCATTGTGTCGGGAAGGTATTCCCGACCTACTGCAAGCCCTTGTTGTCAGGGGCTTTGCGAGGAACAATAGTTAACGGTGAAAGAGCCTATCGGAAGCAAGCGTTTATCCAACACCCGCCATCGCCAGGAAGCAATCCGCGCTTGTTGAATCTGCTGTCGCTTGCGCCGCATTCAGCGGCAACAGGCACGCCCCACCAGACGGCTCGCACCGAGAACGCTTACCCGGCGGCAGCCGACGTCATCCACGCCCAAACCCCAACGCTCGACCGGCACGCTTCGCCGTGTGATAAACGACCACCAAGCCAAATCGCAGCCACACCCCCAGGGTCACCAGCCACATCAACCCGCCGGGATACTGATGC
>JADMKH010000135.1 GCA_018780025.1 Thiobacillus sp. | reverse complement strand
GCAAACACCTCCCGTGCTGCTACCTGCGACCCCCAACCCGCCGGCTGATTCGACCAATGAAAACCCCGCTATCGAACAACGCGCAACCCCCACCCCGTAAACCCCTGCTTTCAACAGACAGCCACGCCATGTCACGAAGCAGTCGCGGATTCAGCCTGATCGAACTGGTGGTCACGCTGGCCATCCTCGCGCTGCTCGCCAGCATGGCGGTGCCGTTTGCCCAACTGGTTCAGCAGCGCCAGAAGGAGACCGAGTTGCGCACGGCGCTACGCCAGATTCGAACAGCGCTCGACGCCTATAAACAAAACGTCAAGGATCCCCGGCTGATGGCAGTGGCTACCCGCCCGATCTCGACGTGCTGTGGCAGGGCGTGGCCGACAAAACCAAACCGGATGCAAGCAAGCTGTATCTCCTGCGACGGCTTCCGCGTGACCCGTTTTATCCCGATTCTTCCGCGCCGGCAGCTTCCACCTGGGGCGTGCGCAGCTATGCCAGTCCGCCCGATGCCCCAGCGCCCGGCCGCGACGTATTCGACGTCTATTCGCTATCCGCCCAAACCGGGCTGAATGGCATCCCGTATCGAGAATGGTAAAACCATGCTGAAAATGGCAAAACGCGGATTCACGCTGATCGAACTCGTTGTGGTCATGGCCATCATCGCCTTGCTGCTTTCGCTGGCGCTGCCCCGTTATTTCAATCATCTGGAAAGCGCGCGCGAAACCATTCTCAAGCAGGACCTTGCGGTGATGCGCGACGCCATCGACAAATACCACGGCGATCGCGGCCGCTATCCAGACAGCCTGGATGAACTCGCCAGTGCGCGATATTTACGCAGTCTTCCCGTTGATCCCATCACCGAACGATCTGACACCTGGACAATCATTGCGCCGCCTGGCGATGCTGCAGGCGCCATGTATGACATCCGGAGCGGCGCCCCTGGCGCGGCGAAGGACGGCAGCAACTATGCCGACTGGTAAACCCGCTCAAGCCGGATTCAGCTACCTGTTTGTGCTGATGCTGATCGCGCTCATCGGCATGGGTCTCGCCGCGGCAGGCACACTGTGGCGCACCGATGCACAACGCGCACGCGAGGCCGACCTTCTCTTTATCGGCGAGCAATATCGCCAGGCCATCCGCAGCTATTACGAACTCGAACCCGCACAGCCGCGTTTACCCCAAAGCATCGATGAATTACTGGAAGACAATCGCCGCCCCAACATCGTTCGGCACCTGCGCCGCGCGTACCGCGACCCGATCACCGGTGGCGAGCTTGAAATCATCCGTGCTCCCGATACCAAAGGCATCCTCGGTGTATACAGTCAATCCGCCGGGACGCCCTTTAAAAAGACGGGGTTTCTGCAAGAACTCCAGCATTTTTCAGAGGCAGGCAGCTATAGCGACTGGCGTTTTGAGTTCACCGCACCGGTCGTTCAGCCTGTTCAGGTTAAGGCGCCTAAGGATTCCAACCTGAAAGTGCCACAACCTTGACCCGAGTTGTCTTTTCAATATCTGTGTCGCAATAACCCTGAAGCTGCTGGATCAGCCTTTTATCCAGCATGAAATCAACCCTCCATACAAATCTATCGACTGTGCTGCCCCTATCTTTCAATGGGTAATGCATCGCGCTGGCTGAGCAGCCCAATCAGCAACAGCGTTGTCGCAATTAAATGAGAGTTTGCTATCCTGAATACAGGATCGGGGCTGTGCCCGTTCATCTATGAACAGGAGCTTAGATGGTTGCGTTGAAAAAATCCCAACTTGATGCGCTTGCATACCAACTGAAAGTGCAGTATCAGGCACTGTTGCGCGAAGTACACGATGAGCTTGAAAATGTCGGGAGTCAGCACAGGATTGACCTGCTCAACAATGAGCCCGGCGACAGCGGCGACGAATCGATGGCCAACGCACTGGCAGATATCAATGTAGCCACACTGGATCATCACATTCGGGACATACGCGATATTGAGTTAGCGTTTCAGCGCATCAGGGACGGGGCATTCGGCGCCTGTATCGATTGTGGAGATGACATTGCTTTTGAGCGTTTACAGGCTTTCCCCACTGCCAAACGCTGCATTGTGTGCCAGGAAAAACGCGAAAGGGAGTTTGTCCAGGAAGACCACCCGAAACTGTAGCCCAGTACATGGATGCGGAAAACCCACTCACCGAAACCACTCAGGAAGCCGGGTTAATCCAGCAACTGGGCAATCCCCAGTGCTACGATCACCCGACTGAATCCATTCAGCATGTGGAGACCCACATTTCCCACATTCTGTTGAGCGGTACTTTTGCCTACAAGATCAAGAAACCCCTGAACCTGGGATTTCTTGATTTCAGCACGCTCGACAAGCGCTTGCATGCCTGCCGGGAAGAAGTGCGCCTGAACCAGCGGCTGGCGCCAGCCCTCTACCTTGGGGTGGTGCCCATCACCGGGTCGCCAGCCCATCCGCACATTAACGGCACCGGAACGCCATTCGAATATGCCGTCAAAATGCGTCAATTTCCGCCGGATGCCACGCTCGACCGTCTGGAAGCAGACGGCCAGTTAACGTCGGCGCAAATCGAAGCCATCGCCCCCCCCCTCGCCCGCTTCCATCTGGATGGTTGCGCGCGCACGGATGCTGACAGCCCATGGGGTGACCCGGAACAGGTGTGGCAGCCAGTAGCGCAAAATTTCGGGCAAATTTCCCCTCTGCTCGCCGCCCCGTCCGAGCGCCAGCAACTCGATGCCCTGCAACAGTGGAGCGAATCCGAACATGCGCGCCTCACCCCCTTGATGGCCGCCCGCAAGCGCGAGGGGTTTATCCGGGAATGCCACGGCGACCTGCATCTCGGCAATCTGGCCTGGGTCAACGACCAGTTGC
>JADMKH010000140.1 GCA_018780025.1 Thiobacillus sp. | reverse complement strand
CATGGTGTCGCTCCTGATCCGTTAAGTGATGCCGCTGAGGTGTGGTGCGTCAGCGGACAATTGCACTTTAGGGGTGCGGTGTAAGCGTTATGTTTGAGTGGCGTAACAAGGTGTAACGCTATGTAACTGCGATGCGGGGCTCAGGTTTTCTCGCGTGCTACCGGGATTAACGTCAGGATGCCAGTGATTTCACGGGCGCCACCAAGGGTTGCCGTCTGTCGTTGATTTGGCCTGGCAGGTGAACGCGCCTTTCCGGCAGATTGGGTTGAATGGGCAGATCATGTGCAGCTACATAGTCTGATCCGCTGGCGTCAAGCGTAAAGGGCCGGGGCATATGCCCCGGCCCTTTTTTCAGTGGCGCCAATCGTGTTACTGCGCGGGATTTTGCTGCTTTGGCAACGCATCATCCATTGGGTCGTCCGGGTATTTGCCCGTCTCCTCTACGGGCCCTGCCTGGGGCGGTGCGACCTGGTTTATCGGGTCTGCGTCGTCGTTCATGCTGCGCGCGGCTTCATCAACCTGCGTCCCCGCCTGCTCCGCCGCGCCCTTGTTTTCGCAGCCATTCAACAGCAAAGCTGCTGTCAAAATGGCGAGCACTGCGCCACTGGCCCGCCAGCTGTGCATACGTTTGGTTCGCTGGGGGGCAGGCTCCGTTTCGGCGTTACGCCATGGGTAGCATTTCAGGTTCGCGTTATTAGGACAGAGAGGGATTGAGGGCATGTAGTTCTCCTGATTGGGGTGGGGATACAGAGGTGCCGGCAACGTGCGTAGCCGGCAAAGTTCACGTACGTGATCGCTTGTTGAGCAGCAGATCATTTCTAACGCTCTTTACGCCATCGATGCTGCGTGCAATACGCTCAGCCTGGTCAATCTGGTATGCGTGATTAACCCAACCCGACAACTGAACCAGGCCTTTCCGGGTTTCCACGTTGACGCTCAGGCCTTTCACAATGTCGTCTTTCAGCAGCATGGTTTTCACTTTGGCCGTGATCCAGGCATCGTCGACGTACTGGGTGGACATGATGCGATCGGTGCTGGCGCTGGCATTGGCAAGCTCATCCTCGCTCAGGCTCAGGTCGCGGTTCATGTCGCTATCGTGGAATGATTTCACCAGCCCGCCCTGTGCCTGAAATTCTTCCAGGCTGATGGCACCATCCGCGTTGCTGTCATAGACTTTGAAAGGGGGAGTGAGGCCTGCCATGGGAGAGGTGGCCGTGAAGGCGATCAGAATCAAAATCAGCAGGGACAGGGAGGGTGTCAGTGTTTTCATGTCTCTTTCCTCGTGTGGGGTTGTATGCAGATGCTCTGCTGGCTACTTAGCAATGACCGTTCCAGGTCTGTCAAGTATAATAAATTCAATGAGTTATGTTGTTGTTGCGGGCGGCTTCCTGGGTAAAACCATAGGAAAAGAAGATTGTTTGTCGCCTGTAAGCGACGAAAACCTGCCCATATATGCAATTGTTTGATTTAAAAGCTTGTTTTTGTAGCGAGGCGGCGACTTGCCACCTCGCTTTCGATGAACGGAGTAAACCAGAAGCATGGCTTTCTATTCAACGAACCCGGTAGCGGTCGGTCCTAGAGGGGCGGCGTGCGGCGGCCCGTGACCAGCAGGGCAAGAAACATCAGCAAGCCAACGACAAACAGGATTTTGGCGACGCCAGCAGCGGTGCCGGCGATCCCGGAGAACCCGAAAATTCCAGCGATGATGGCAATGGTTAAAAATGAAATAGCCCATCCGAACATGGTGGCCTCCTCTTGACGTGGATGAATGCGCAAAGGTGCGTATCCCATTCCCATGCAGGGAGCGTGCCATGGCCAATAAAGGCTTTTAAATCATGCGGCGGCGTTCAGTTAAGCGGTTTTGCAGCCGGCTTGCGATTCGCGCGTGTCGCCTCCACACGACAATCAGGTGGTTTCGTCGCGATCCTTGAACAGGGCAGGTGTCAAGCCGTGACGTTGCAGCAGCCGATACACCTCGGTTCGATTGCGCCCGGCCAAGCGTGCCACTTCACTGACCTGACCGTGGGTCAGTTTCAGCAAAGTGATGAGGTAATCGCGCTCGAAAGCGCTGCGGGCCTCGGCCAACGGCTGGATCTCGGTGGGTTTGTCACGCAGGGCGCGCGACACCAGCGTGACCGGGATGGTCGCAGTGGTGCACAGTGCGCAGCATTGCTCGAGCACGTTTTGCAACTGCCGGATATTGCCCGGCCAATCGGCTGCCGTCAGCATGTCCAGCGCATCGGGCGCAAAGGCGTGAATGCGGCGCCGGTATTTTTCGGTCAGCGTGGACAGAAAGTGTTGGGCCAACAGCGGAATGTCTTCGCGCCGTTCGCGCAGCGGCGGCAGCATCAGGTTGACCACGTTCAGCCGGTAATACAGGTCTTCGCGGAAGCTGCTTGCGGCAATGGATTCTTCCAGATTTCGATGGGTGGCGGACAGGATGCGCACATCGACCGCGCGCGTTTCGGTCGACCCGACCGACCGCACTTCGCATTCCTGCAGCACCCGCAGCAATTTGACCTGCAAGGGCGCGGGCATGTCGCCGATTTCGTCGAGGAATACAGTACCGCCCTCGGCGCTCAGAAACAGGCCGGGATGGTCGCGTCCGGCGCCAGTAAAGGCGCCTTTCACATGGCCAAACAGTTCGGATTCGAGCAGCTCGGCCGGGATGGCGCCGCAGTTGATTGCAACGAACGGTTTGGCATGGCGCGGACTGGCGCGGTGGATCGCGCGCGCCAGCAGTTCCTTGCCGGTGCCGGATTCGCCCTGGATCAGCAATGCGGCGTCGCTTTGCGCCGCCAGCCGGGCTTCTGCCAGCAAGGTGTCCATTACCGGGCTGGCGGTGACGATTTCGTTGCGCCAGCTGTTGTCGATGGCGTCGGGGCTGCTGCCCGC
>JADMKH010000287.1 GCA_018780025.1 Thiobacillus sp. | reverse complement strand
GATGAAGGACAGCGTGATGATCAGCAGCGAGAAAAACAGCGCCGGGCCGACCTCGGTCGCCGCGTCGGTCACCACCTTCCAGTGGGTTTCGCCGGCCAGCGTTTCGCCGGGGTGGGCGTGGTGCCAGGCCTCGATTTTCTTGTGGGCGTTTTCGATCATCACCACCGCCGCGTCGACCATCGCGCCGATGGCGATGGCGATGCCGCCGAGCGACATGATGTTGGCGTTGATGCCCTGCTGGCGCATGACGATGAACGCGATCAGCACCCCCAGCGGCAGCGAGACGATGGCCACCAGCGACGAGCGCAGATGCCACAGAAACAGCGCGCACACCAGCGCCACCACGATGAATTCCTCGATCAGCTTGTGCGTCAGGTTCTCCACCGCGCGGTCGATCAGCTTGCTGCGGTCGTAGGTCGGCACGATTTCGACGCCCGCCGGCAGGCTGGCCTTGAGCGTGTCGAGTTTGGCCTTGACCGCCGCGATGGTCTCGCGCGCGTTCTTGCCCGAGCGCAGCACCACGATGCCGCCGACCGCCTCGCCCTCGCCGTCGAGTTCGGCGATGCCGCGCCGCATCTCGGGGCCGAGCTGGATGTGCGCCACGTCGCCCAGGCTCACCGGCGTCGTCCCCACCAGCTTGAGCGGAATGGCGCGAAAGTCGGCCACGCTCGTGAGATAGCCGCTGGCGCGCACCATGAACTCGGTTTCGGCCAGCTCCAGCACCGCACCGCCGGTCTCCTGGTTGGCCGCGCGGATCGCCGCGATCGCCGCGTCATGGGTGACGCCGAAACTGGCGAGCTTGACCGGATCGAGCACCACCTGATACTGCTTGACCATGCCGCCGACGGTGGCCACTTCGGCCACGTTGGGCAGGGTTTTCAGCTCGTACTTGAGAAACCAGTCCTGCAGGGTGCGCAATTGCGCCAGATCGTGCCGGCCGCTCTTGTCGACCAGCGCGTACTGGTAAATCCAGCCCACCCCGGTGGCGTCCGGGCCCAGCGCCGGCTTGGCCGACGCCGGCAGCCGGGCCTGCACCTGGCTGAGATATTCCAGCACCCGCGAACGCGCCCAGTAGAGATCGGTGCCGTCCTCGAAAATGACATAGACGAAGCTGTCGCCGAAAAATGAAAACCCGCGCACCGTCTTCGCGCCCGGCACCGAAAGCATGGTGGTGGCGAGCGGATAGGTGACCTGGTTCTCGACGATTTGCGGCGCCTGTCCCGGATACGCGGTGCGGATGATGACCTGCACGTCGGACAGGTCGGGCAGCGCGTCGATCGGCGTCGTCTTCACCGCCCAGATGCCCCAGGCCACGGTGAACAACGTCGCCAGCAGGACCAGAAAACGGTTGGCGACCGACCAGCGGATGAGGTGCGCGATCATTTTGCGTCTCCGGTCTTGTCGAGTTTTTCGATCAGCAGGCCGTCGTCGGTCTCGCGCGCGCCGGCCCGCACCCGGTCGCCCGCCTTCAGGCCCTTGGCGAGCTTGGGGCTGGCCAGCGGAAACTCCATGGTCATGCCAGGCATCGCCAGCGTCTTGAAGGGACCGTGGGTGAGCGTCACGTATTCGGCGGAAATTTCGTCGATCACGCCGTCGGCCTCGTGCAGCGCCGCGGGCGCTACGCCCGCCGTGCTGGACGAGCGCGCGGCGGCCGTCTCGCCGGCCCGCGCGACGATGCCCTGCAGGCTGGCTTCGGAGTCGATCAGGAACTGCCCGCTGGCGACGACTTTCTGGCCTTCGGCCAGGCCGGACAGGATGACGGTGTCGTTGCCCGACTCGGCGCCCAGCGTGACTTCGACCGGCCGATAGCGGCCCTCCGCTTCGGCCACGATGACCAGCGCGCGGCGTCCGGTGCGGATCACCGCTTCGGTCGGCACGCGCAGCGCCGACTCGCCAGCGTTCCCCTTGAGGCTGACCTGTGCCGTCAGTCCCGGCCGCAGGCGTCCATCCTTGTTGGGCAGTTCGACCCGCACCCGTAACGCACGCGCTTCGCCGTTCAGCGTCGGCAACAGCGCGGTGACGCGGCCCGGCACCGGCTTGCCCGGAAACGCCGCAAAGGCAGCCTCGGCGGCCTGCCCGACCCGCACCGAGCCGGCCTGGGATTCCGGCACCGCCACGTCGAGCCAGACGGTGCCGATGCCGTTGATCTGCGCCAGGGTCTGGCCGGCCATCACGGTCATGCCGGCGCGCACGTCGAGGGTCTGGATCACGCCGCCGCGGGGGGCGGTGATCGCGATGCGGTTCCTGACCTTGCCGCTTGCGGCCACCTCGCGGATCAGGCTTTCCGGCATACCGCTCAAGCGCATGCGCTCGCGTGCAGCGCCTTCGAGCGAGGCATCGCCCAGGGCCTTGAGCGCCAGATACTCCTGCTGCGCCGCGGCCCACTCCGGCACCAGCAGGTCGGCGATGAAGGCACTCGATTGGATGACATCGTTCGGCGCCAGGCTGGCCACGCGCTCCACGAAGCCGCCGCTGCGCGCCTGCACGATCGCCACCTCGCGCTCATTGAAGCCGACGACGCCGGTCGCCGTCACGTCGGTGCCGAACGCTGCGCGCGTAACGACGGCCAGACGCACGCCCAGGTTCTGCGCCACGCCCGGATCGATCTTCACGCTGGCGGCATCGCCGCCTTCGTCGGCATACTTGGGCACCAGTTCCATGTCCATGAAAGGCGACTTGCCGGGCTGGTCGAATTTCTGCTGCGGCACCATCGGGTCGTACCAGTACAGCACGGTGCGGCCGTCCTGCGCAGGGGCGGCGCGGGTGTCGTCCGCCGGCGCATGGCGCCCGCCCCACCACAAGCCGCCCGCCACGCCGGCGGCGAGCAGCGCGGCCACGACGAAGAGACCCAGCACGGTTTTTTTAATCGTTTGGCGATTCATTATTTTTCTCCAGACACAGT
>JADMKH010000021.1 GCA_018780025.1 Thiobacillus sp. | reverse complement strand
CAGCGAGGTCTTGCCGTGGTCGACGTGGCCCATCACGGTAACCACCGGCGGGCGGGCACGCAGGACCAGTTCGCCGGTAAAGCCGGTATCGATCAGGAAGGCTTCCGGCGTATCCAGCGCAGCCGGCTTGCCGATGTGGCCCATTTCCTCGACCAGAATGATCGCGGTTTCCTGGTCCAGAACCTGGTTGATCGTCACCATGCTGCCCAGCTTCATCAGGGCCTTGATGACCTCGGCAGCCTTGACCGACATTTTGTGGGCCAGCTCGGCGACCGTAATGGTTTCGGGCACCAGCACTTCGCGCACGACCGGCTCGGTCGGTGCAATAAAAGTGGTTTCCTCATTGCTGCTACCTGAGCGGGATTTGCCTTTGCGGCCGCGCCAGCCAGTATCGGGTGCCGCGCCGCCGCGGGTCTTGAGCGCGCCTTTGCGCTTCGCCGCATCGTCTTTCCAGCTGCCTTCGGCTTTTTTGGCTGGCTTTTTGTCGGGCTTGGAGCCGGCGGGTTTATCGGGTTTGTGCAGCGTTTTTTCAGTGGGGGCAGCGGGAGCAGGGGGCGCAGCGGCTTTTACGGTCTCTGCCAGCTTGGCGGCTTCACGCGCAGCTTGCGCGGCTTCGGCCTGCTTTCGCAGTGACTCACGTTGGGCCCGGTCCGCAGCCTGGCGATCCAGCAGCGCCTGGTGGCGGCGTGTTTCGTCCGCACGCGCCTTGACTTCTGCATCGCCCAGAATTGACGCTTTCTTGATGCGTGTGGTTTTCTTTACAACGGGAACAGGCGCTTCCGCAGGGGCTGCAACCACTTCGGCGACTGCCGTCTCCGCTGCCGTTGCAGGAACCGGCTCAACGACAGCGGGTGCTTCCGCTACAACCGGCTCAGGCTTGACTTCAACAGGTTCAGCGGCGATGGGCTCGGCAACAGGTTCCGGGGTGGGCGTTTCAATTTTTGCTTCAATCTCCGGCTGAATCTGCTCTTCAAACTCTGGCGCAGAAGGGGTCTCAGGACTGGACTCGGCCACGGGTTGGGCTTCGGCCGCCGGTGCAGAGGCATCCCGTTTGACGTAGGTGCGGGATTTACGCACTTCCACCTGGATGGTGCGCGATTTGCCGGTGCTGTCGGTCTTGCGTATCTCGCCCGTCTGCTTGCGCGTGATGGTGATCTTGGTTTTACCGGCTTCGGCTCCACCGCCATGCATCTTGCGCAGATAGTCGAGCAAGTGGGCTTTGTCCGCTTCGGTAACCGAGTCGACCACATCGTTTTTACTGACACCCGCGGCCTTGAGCTGTTCTAGCAACAGTTCAGGCGGGAGTTTCAGTTCGAGAGCAAATTGTTCAACGTTCATGCAATCCTCTTGGCGTTTTAGCCTTGGGCGAACCAGGGCGCGCGTGCGGCCATGATCAATTGTTTGGCGCGTTCGTCATCCATCGCGGCGATTTCGGTCAGTTCGTCGACTGCCAGTTCGGCCAGATCTTCGGTGGTGTGAACGCCTTTGCTGGCGAGCTGGCGTGCCGTTTCCGCGTCCATGCCGTCGAGCGACAACAAGTCGCCCGCGGAAGCTTCGACCTGCTCCTCGCCCACGATGGCCGCGGTGAGCAGCGCATTACGGGCGCGGTTGCGCAGTTCGTTGACCAGGTCTTCGTCGAACGCCTCGATTTCGAGCATTTCGTTCAACGGCACATAAGCGACTTCTTCCAGTGTGGAGAAACCTTCGTCGACCAGAATCTGGGCGACCTCCGCATCGACATCGAGTTTCTCGATGAAGAGGGCGAGGGTATGACCGCTTTCGGTCGACTGTTTCGCTTCAGCCGTCTCGCGCGACATGATGTTGAGATCCCAGCCGGTCAGTTCGGACGCCAGGCGCACGTTCTGGCCGCCGCGGCCGATCGCCATCGCCAGCTGCTCTTCGTCCACCACTACGTCCATGCTGTGCTTGTCTTCGTCGACCACGATGGAGCTGACTTCGGCAGGCGCCAGCGCGTTGATGACGTACTGAGCAGGCTCGGCAGACCAGTGGATGATGTCGACGCGCTCGCCGGCCATCTCGTTGGTGACCGAGGTGACGCGCGAGCCGCGCAGGCCGATGCAGGTGCCGATCGGGTCGATGCGCGGGTCGTGCGAGACCACGGCAATCTTGGCACGCAGGCCGGGGTCGCGGGCGGCTGCCTTGATTTCGAGCAGGCCTTCCTCGATTTCCGGCACTTCCAGCTCGAACAGCTTCATGACGAATTCGGGCGCGGTACGCGACAGCACCACCTGCGGGCCGCGGGCGCCGCGGTCGATGCGCAGCAGATAAGCCCGCACGCGGTCGCCGATGCGCAGGTTTTCGCGCGGGATCATCTGGTCGCGATGCAGGAAGCCTTCGACGCGGCCGGATTCGATGATGGCGTTGCCGCGATCGATGCGCTTCACCACGCCGTTGACGAGATGTTCCTTGCGATCAAGGAAGTCACTGATGATCTGCTCGCGCTCGGCATCGCGGATTTTTTGCAGGATGACCTGTTTGGCGGCTTGCGCGCCGATGCGGCCGAATTCGACGTTTTCCAGCGGATCTTCTATGAAGTCGCCGATTTCGATATCGGGAATCTTGTCCTGGGCGTCGATCAGCAGGATCTGGAAGCCCTCGGATTCGAGTTCGGCTTCGGTTACAACCTGCCAGCGGCGGAAGGATTCGTATTCGCCGGTGTCGCGGTCTATCGATACGCGCACGTCGGCTTCATCCTTGAAGCGCTTCTTGGTGGCCGAGGCGAGTGCCTGCTCCAGCGCTTCGAACACGACTTCCTTGTCTACGCTCTTTTCGCGTGCCAGTGCATCGGCAAGCATCAACATTTCACGGCTCATAATCCCTCCAGCGCCTGCTTCAAACCGTCGGTTTCAAGCGGGCAACATCTACATTTCTCAAATCGACCGAAATTTCTTTTCCGTCGACGATCAGCTTCACTTCTTCGCCTTCCAGGCCAACCAGTTCACCCGCCAGACGGCGCCGATTGTCCATCGGCACCCTCAGCTTCAGCGTTACCGGATTTCCCGCAAAGCGGACGTAATCCTGCGGTTTGACCAGCGGCCGGTCGAGACCGGGCGAGGACACTTCCAGCCTGTCATAGTCGATATTTTCGACCGTAAACAGATGCGTCAGGTGGTTGCTGACCGTGACGCAGTCTTCGACGCCGATGCCTTCCGGCTTGTCGATGAAAATCCGGATCAGCCCGCGTCCGGCACGCTCAAGCAGCACCAGCTCGTATCCGAGTCCGGCCAGCACGGGTTCCAGGCGAGTGGGCAAGTCCATCATTACAGATCCATCAAGGCGCTATAGCACCGCGCAAAGCGGCTTGCCGTAGCACAATAAAAAAATGGGCGAACCGCCCACAGTGTTAATAATAAAGCGCCGGAATTGTACCACTCGGGCGGGTGAACTGAAAAGTGGTGCCCGGAACCGGAATTGAACCGGTACGCCATCGCTGGCGAGGGATTTTAAGTCCCTTGTGTCTACCAATTTCACCATCCGGGCGATGCGGACAGCTGGCACTGTATCTGGAGGCGCGAGCCGGAGTCGAACCGACCTACACGGATTTGCAATCCGGTGCATAACCGCTTTGCTATCGCGCCAAATACCGCTTAATTCTAGTTTCTAATTGAAAAGGGGAAAACGTCCGGACTTGTCCTTCTGTTTTCCCCGGAATGCTGGAGCGGGAAAGGAGGTTCGAACTCCCGACCTCAACCTTGGCAAGGTTGCGCTCTACCAGCTGAGCTATTCCCGCGTTGAAGGCTGCGCATTATGGAGATGTCGGGTTTTTCTGTCAACAATTTTCATGAAGTCTTTTGCAGGGCGCGTGAGGCCATCACGAGGTAATACGCCATAGACCCCAGGGTGAGCAGGGCGGCCACCCAGATCAGCCAGGTGCCGATTTCCGCAATGGGCAGGTCGATCACCGGGTTGAAGTAAAGCAGCATCACGATGGACACCATCTGGGCTGCGGTCTTCAGTTTGCCGACGAAAGACACTGCCACGCTGGCTGATTTGCCGGCCTTGGCCATCCATTCGCGCAGGGCGGAAATGGTGATTTCGCGGCCGATGATGATGAGTCCAATCAAGGGCGCGACGCGATCCAGGTCGATCAGCACGATTAGCGCCGCGGCGACCATGAGCTTGTCGGCCACCGGGTCGAGAAAGGCGCCGAAGGCCGAGGTTTGCCCGAGCTTGCGCGCCAGCCAGCCGTCGAGCCAGTCGGTCAGCGCGGCCACGCCAAAAAATGTGGCGGCCAGTAAATTCGCTTCGCGTGAGGTGATCCAGCCGTCCGGCAGATAAAACACGCCCACCATCAGGGGGATGAAAAGGATGCGCAGCCAGGTGAGCAGATTGGGGAGATTGAGTGGCATCAGTGGAGGGCGTTGTATATGGTTTCCGCCAATTCTCGACTGATACCGTTGGCTGTGGCAAGCGCGTCGACGCCGGCATTGCGCACGCCTTGCAGTCCGCCAAAGTGTTCGAGCAACTGTTTGCGCCGTTTGGGACCGATTCCGGGGATGTCTTCGAGGGTTGATTGCAGGCGCGCTTTTCCGCGTTTTGCGCGGTGGCCGGTGATGGCGAAGCGGTGGGCTTCGTCGCGCACCTGCTGAATTAGATGGAAGCCGGGGTGATCCTTGGCCAGTTTCAGTTCGCGGCCGTCGGCAAAAATCAGCGTTTCCAACCCGGGCTTGCGCGCTTCGCCTTTGGCCACGCCAAGCAGTAAAACCTCACCCAGGCCAAGCTCGGTCATTGCTTCGACCGCGCTCGAAATTTGACCCTTGCCGCCGTCGATCAAGAGCAGGTCGGGCAGCACGCCGTTTTCCTCCACGCTTTTGTGAAAACGCTTGATCAGGGCGGCATGCATGGCGGCGTAATCGTCGCCGGGCGTGATGCCGCTGATGTTGTAGCGCCGGTAGTCGGATTTTTTCAGGTCGTCGCCTTCGTACACCACGCACGATGCAATGGTCGCCTCGCCCATGGTGTGCGAGATGTCGAAGCATTCGATGCGGTTGAGCTGTGGCAGATCCATTGTTTCGCGTAGCGCAGCGAGCCGCTGCGACTGGTTGGCGCGTTCGCTGCTGCGGCGTTCGGCCGACAGCCGCGCGTTGGCCTGCGCCATGCCGATCCAGACTTTGCGTTCGCCGGTGACGCGATGCAGCAGGCTGATTTTCTTCTGCGCGTGTTCGCTTAGCAAGGCTTCCAGCGCGTCGGTCTCGATGGCTTCGCTGATGAGGATGCGCGCGGGGATCGGGTGGTCGAGGTAGTGCTGGGCAATAAAGGCTTCCAGCGCTTCGGCCAGCGTTGCGCCTTCACCGTGTTGCGGAAAAAAGCTGCGGTCGCCCAAATGTCGGCCGCCACGAATCATGGTCAGGTTGACGGCAATCACACCGGCCACTTCGGCCACCGCGACCACATCGGCGTCGGCCTCGCTGCCGCTGGAGTCGACGAACTGCTTTTCGCGCAGCACGGCCAGCATGCGCAGGCGGTCGCGCAGCAGGGCAGCGGTCTCGAAATCGAGTGCCGCCGCTGCCGAATTCATCTGTTCGGTAATGTGATCGATCAGTCCGGTGGCTTCGCCTCTGAGCAGTTGGGCGGATGCGCTGACATCGCGTGCATAGGCTTCGGGCGTGATGTGATTGACGCAGGGCGCAGTGCAGCGCTTGATTTGGTGCAACAGGCAGGGACGGGAGCGGTTGGCGAACACGGTGTCTTCGCAGGTGCGCAGCTGAAATACCTTTTGCAGCAGTTGCATGCTTTCGCGCACGGCATAGGCGTTTGGGTAGGGACCAAACGCCTGATCCTTCTTTTTGGGGGTGCCGCGAAAATAGGCCAGGCGCGGAAAGCGGTGCCCGGTCAGCAGCAGATAGGGGTAGGACTTGTCGTCGCGGAACAGGATGTTGAAGCGCGGCTTCAGTCCCTTGATCAGGTTGTTTTCCAGCAGCAGCGCTTCGGCCTCGGTGCGCGTCACCGTGGTGTCGATGTGGTCGACGCTTTTCAGCATCAGCCGGATGCGCGGGCTCTGGTCGGTTTTCTGGAAGTAGCTGGAGACGCGCTTTTTCAGGTCTTTCGCCTTGCCGACGTAGAGCACCGCACCAGCCGCGTCGATCATGCGGTAGACGCCGGGCAGCGTGGGCAGCGAGGCGAGAAAGGCCTTGTCGACGCTCAAGGCTCAGTCTTCGTCGAGCAGCTGGCCGGCTATGGCCCAGTTTTCTTCGGGCAATTCCTCGAACGCGATGTAGGTATACGATGCCGGCTTGCCGGCGTGACGTTCAAGCGTGGCCGTGACTTCCTCGGCGACTTTCTGTTTCTGGTCGCGGGTGAGGCTGCCGGCAATTTTGATGGTGACGACGGGCATGATCAGTCCTTGGCTTGAATGAGATTGAATACCGCCGCGAACATCTCCGGGGTGAGGCGGCGCGTCTGGGTATTGTAGCGGGAGCAGTGATAGCTGCTGACCAGGCGGCGGCCATTCGGCAGGTGATAGGCGCTGGCGTGGGTGAAGGGATAGTCCTTGCGTTTCAGGTCCAGCGCGCGCAACACCGCCTGGTGCGCAATCTGCCCCAGCGCCAGGATGCAGGCGTCGGCGGGTAATGCGGCCAGTTCGGCGGCGAGAAAGCGGTTGCATGCGTGGATTTCTCCCGGCTCCGGCTTGTTGCTGGGCGGCAGGCATTTCACCGCGTTGGTGATGCGGCAGTCGATGAGTTGCAAGCCGTCGTCGAGTGACACCGATTCCGCTGCGCTGGCGTAGCCGAACTGGTGCAGGGTCTGATACAGCAGGATGCCGGCGGTGTCGCCGGTGAAGGGCCGCCCGCTGCGGTTGGCGCCGTGCATGCCGGGGGCGAGGCCGACGATCAGTAATTTGGGCTGGGATGCGCCAAAAGCAGGGACCGGCCGGGCATGGTAGGTGGGGTGCTTGACGTGGACCGCATCCAGAAATGCGGCCAGACGCGGGCAGGCGCGGCAGTCGAGGTCAAAGACCGGGATGTCGTCGGGCGGCATGGTCACAGCTTGCCCTCGATACTCAGGAATACGCTGCGCACGCCGCGCGACCGATCCGCTTCGAGGCTGGCGAGGCTGCCGCCTGACAGGTCGCGTGTGTCATTGCCCTGATCGGCGCGGGTGACGTTGTCGACCGTCAGGCGCAGGCTGAGTTTTCGATCGAGTTTTTTGATGGCGTACAGATCGAGTTGCTGGCGTGCGCGCTGGGTTTGCTGCACGCTGGTGTTCACGTCACGCGAGAAGCTTGAGCTGAGGCTGAGGTTGCCGCCCAGGGTGAGCTTCCAGGGTGCATGCTCGTAATCGAAACCGAGATTGCCGCTGTGACGGGGGCTTTCCTGACGAGACGACAGGGCGGGGTCTTCCAGGGTGAGCCAGCTGGTCGAGGCGTTGCCGCGCAGGGTCAGCGCCGGCAGGCGGGCGAGCCGGGTTTTGAAGTCGACGACCACGCTGGTTTCCTGCGCCTGACCCACATTGACGGGACGTTCGACATACCGTCCGGATTCCAGCTGGACCTGTCGCTGCACCTTGTCGTCGATCTGGCGCAGAAACAGATTGAGGCCGGCGCTGCCGCGTTTTTGCGGCAGAAAGTGTTCCACCCCCAGTTGCAGGGTGGCGGTGCGTTCGGGCGCGAGCGCGGGATTGCCGCCGCGATCCGGGTTGGACAGGCTGTTGGTGCCGGTGGTGGTCACGACCACGGGCGACAGGTCGCGCACCCCGGGCGGCTTGTCGGTGAGGGCCACGCTGGAACGGATATTCCAGCCGGGGTTGAATTGCCACAGGTAATGCAGCGAAGGCAGCCAGGCGAGGTGGGTGTTTTTGACGGTGGTGTCGAGCGCATCCGTGACGGCACTGTGCGTGGTTTGCAATCGCAGTCCCGGGGTGAGCAGGTGGCGTTCGGCAAGCTGCCATTCGTCCTGCGCCCACAGGGCGAACAACTGCTCCTGCGTGTCGGCGCTGGCCTGTGCACCCAGCGCGCTGGGGGCGCCATTGATCGTTTGCCGTTTCCGGTCTTCCACGTCCTTGTGGCGCGCTTCCAGCCCAAAGGTGGCCAGGTGCGTGGTGGCAAGCGGCAGACTGCGTTTGGCGCTCAGGCTCAGTTCCAGGCCGTCGCTGCTGGTGCGCGTGCGGGTCGTTTTGGGCGGGGAACCGTCCGTGTCGAACGTGTCGAGGGTGTTGCTTTTGCGTTCGTTTTCGCTTTGCAGCGTCAGCTTCGCACTGGTCTCGCCTGCGCCGGGTTGGCGGCGCTTCCATTCGGCGGCGAGGCGGCCGTTGAGACGCTGCGTCTGCTCCTGTTCGCGCTCGCGGCCCTCTGCGGTCAGGCCGGTGCCGTTGAGCGGGTCGGTGTAGGTTAGTCGTTGGGTGTGGGTGACGCGGTTGCGGTCATTGAAGACCAGAAACGGGCTGAGGGTGAGGCGCGTGCCTGCGCCCAGATCGCGGGTAAAACGCGGCGCCAGATAGAGCGAATTTTCACGGCCGCTTTCGCTGTCGGATTCGATATCCCAGTCATTGCGCACGCCGCCGGTAAATGTCTGGGTCGAGGTGGTGCGTTCGCCGCCGAGTGGGCGGCTGGTGGCAAAGCCCATCCACAGCATGCCCGTTTCGCCTTCGCGCGCGCCGTAGACGCCGCCGATACGCGCGCCAAACGCATCGTCGTTGTGGATGACGCCGAGGCGGAAGGTGCCGGTTTTTGTCGGCGGCACATCGCGCAGGATGAGGTTGATGGTGCCGCCCGCGCCCGAAGGAAATTCGGCGGTGCTGTTCTTGATGATCTCGATCCGCTCGATCAGTTCGACCGGCAGGCGCATTGCCATGCGGTTGCCGCCGGGCAGCGCTTCGCCATCGACGACGATGCGCGGCTCCAGCCGGTCGGCCGTCCTGTCGCGCCCGCGCCGACCGCCGCTGTCCGTAGCCAGGCTCACACCGGGCAGCTGGCGCAGGATTTCACCGATGGTCGCGGCGTCGAGTTTTTCCAGGTCTTCGCGGCTGACGATGAGCTTGGCGCTGGAGGATTCCTGGCGCGCTTCCCCTGCATCGTAGGCGGGGGCCGTGACCTGCACGGTCCCCAGTGTGGTGGGCGTGTCGGCGGTTGCCTGCGCGTATCCCTGCAGGGGGACATTCAGGCAGGCCAGGGCGATGAGGCGGGATAAGCTGGATTTCACGGGGTATCGAATCGTTCGGAATGCGGGTTATTGGGGGGCAGCAGCACGCGGGTCGGTGACAAACCCGATGCGGGTGAGCCCGACCCTGGCGGCGTCCGACATGATACGGACCACGTGCTTGTAGGCCAGGTCGCCATCGGCGCGGATATGGATTTCCGGCTGCGGCGTCTGTTGTGCGGCAGCGCCCATGTGAGCCTGCCAGGCGGCAGCGTCGACCGCTTCAGCATTCCAGAACACCGAGCCGTCGGCCTTGATCGACAGGTTGATGGTCGAAGGCCTGGGCGGGTTCGGGGTGCTCGATGCCTGCGGCAGTTCGACCTTGACCGCGTGGGTCAGCAGCGGCGCGGTGATGATGAAAATCACCAATAGCACCAGCATCACGTCGATCAGCGGAATCATGTTGATTTCCGCCATGTCCTGCGCGCGTGCGCCCGCGTTGAGTCCGCCGAATGCCATTACATGCTCCTGGCCGACGCCACGGTTTTGCTGCCCTGTTCCTGCCCGCGGATGCCGGTCGACATGAAGGCAAACAGATCGTGCGCAAAGCCGTCGAGTTCGTTCAGCACCAACCGGTTCGAACGGTTGAAAAAGTTGTACGCCAGCACCGCCGGAATCGCCACCGCCAGCCCCAGCGCAGTCATGATGAGCGCCTCGCCCACCGGCCCCGCCACCTGGTCGAGGCTGCCCGAGCCGCTCATGCCGATGTTGACCAGCGCGTGGTAGATGCCCCAGACCGTGCCGAACAGACCGATGAAGGGCGCGCTGGACGCGATCGAGGCGAGCATGGTGTGGCCGTGTTCGAGGCGCGCCGTGTCCTGATCGATGGCGCGGCGCAGCGCGCGGGTGAGGAATTCCTCGGCCGTGCCGGATTCGATCAGGCGCTGGCCGGTCTTGTTGCGGTATTGCTCTGCCGCATGGAGGCCGCGCTGGGTGAGATGCGAAAACGGATCGTGCACGCCGGCGTTCTGGATGTGCTCGGCCACCGATTCCAGGCCGGGCGCGTCCCAGAATTTTTCCAGAAAAATCCTTGCGCTCTTGCGCATCCGGCGGTTGGCGATCGACTTGCTGGCGATCAGGTACCAGGTGATGACCGACATCGCGAGCATCACGGCCAGCAGAAAATAGGCCAGCGCATCGGCCTGGGCCAGAAAATGGGTGATGCCCAGTTGGGTGGGCGCGTTGGGGGTGTCCATGCTTAACTCCTTAGACTGAATTGTATCGGGACTATGACCCAGGCCGGAATCGGCTGGTCGCCCTGGCGTGCGGGGACAAAACGCCATTGTTTGACGGTATCGAGCGCGGCCTGGTCAAGGCGGGGAAAACCGCTGCTGCGATAGACCTCGATCTGCTGGGCATGGCCTGTGGTGTCGACATGAACGCGCAGCCTGACTTCGCCTTCCTCGCCCATGCGGCGAGACACGCCGGGATAGGGCGGCTTGGGGTTGTCCAGGTAATCCGCATTGAACCGGGGTTGCGTCACCGGCTGGGGCGGCGGGGGGGCCGGTTTCGGCGCCTCGGCGGCAGTCGGGGTAGGCGCAGGTGCTGGCGCCGGAATGGGCACGGCTTGCGGTTCAGGTCGCGAAATATCGGGGCGTGCAGGCTCGACTGGCTTCGGCTTGACCGCTTCGGGTATGGGCCGAAGCGGGGCGGGAGGCGCAGCCAGTACAGGCGGCGGCACGCTGGGTGTCGGCGGCGGTTGCAGCCTGGGCGGAACGGGGGGCGGGGCAAGTTCGGGTTGCAATGCCGCCGCTTCGATCAGGCGAACATACAGTGGCGCAGGCGGGATGACCGATGGTGTCGTCTTGGGCAGGCTCAGGATCGCCGCCAGTATGCCCACATGAATCAGAATCACGCTCGCCAGCACGCCCAATGAAAGGCGCGGGGGGGCAATTCGCAAAGCGGGGGCAATCGTGCGCATCAGCGGCGGTCTGGATTCCATGGCGTAGGCGGTATTTTGTCATGTTCCGATTGTCGGCTACATGATTCAAATGGCTGTTTGACAGGCTTGGGCGTAATGGTGCCCGGGCATAAAAAACGTCCCGCAAGGGGACGTTGATTCGCAGTATTGAAGCGGTTTCAGCTTTCGATCGGGCCGGCAGCGGTCTGCATGTAATTCTGTTCGCCCATGCGCTTGAGCAGATCGAGTTGGGTTTCCAGATAGTCGATGTGCTCTTCGGTGTCGGACTGGATGCCGACCAGCATGTCGCGCGAGACGTAATCCTTGACCGACTCGCAGTGGGCAATCGCTTCCACGTACAACGCGCGGCCTGTGTGCTCGAGTTTGAGGTCGCAGGCCAGGCATTCTGCCACGTTTTCGCCGATCAGGAGCTTGCTCAGGTCCTGCAGGTTGGGTAGGCCTTCGAGGAACAGAATGCGCTCGATCAGCTTGTCGGCGTGGTGCATTTCCTCGATGGATTCATCGTATTCGTGCTTGCCGAGGGCAAGAAGGCCCCAGTTCTTGTACATGCGGGCATGCAGAAAATACTGGTTGATGGCGGTGAGCTCGACGGTCAGCGCCTTGTTCAGGTACTGGATGACTTTTTTATCGCCTTTCATGGCTGGACTCCTGGTGATTGGATAGGCCCGCGAGAAGCCGTTGGCTTGGCGAGAGGTTGGCTAATGGGCGAACGGGTGACACTCATTCTAAGAGAAAACCCGCGCAAAGCAAGCTTGGGCGCGGGTTTGAGAGAGGAAGCGGGAAGGGGGCGGGTTATCGACTGATCATGTTCAGGCGGCTACCAACAAGCCGGAGCAGCCTGACTCGCAGCGCGCTTCGTGTACCGCATCGCGCAGCACGTCCTTGGCACATTTCGCACATTTCCCGCACTGTGTAGCGACGCCAAGGTGCTCACGCAATTCGCGCATCGAATCCACGCCCTGGGTTCGAACCAGGTGGCGAATATCGGTATCGGTCACATTGTGGCAAAGGCAAACGTACATGATGAAACCTCATGGCGGGTGTGTTGATGTGCGTATCATGGAGCGAATGAGAATAATTGTCAATAACTATTGTGGAGCCACTCGGCCTTCCCGTTCAGACCGGTCGTTCGGCGTGAACAGGCGGGTGGATAGCCCCCCCGCCCGCGACCCACGCGTCAGAACTGGTAGCCGACCCCGAGGTTGAAACCGTTCTGGTTCTTGCCGTCGTCGTTGTCCTGGCGCTGGTAATCGGCCTTCAGCACCACATCGGGATGGGGCTTCCAGTTCACGCCGGCATCGATCTGCTTCTTCTTGCTGCCGACGGCGTCGCCTGCCTTGTTGTCCCACAGGTTGTATCGTGCAAACACGCCCCACTGCTCGGACAGCTTGTAAGAAGGCTCGATATACCAGCCGTTTTGCTTGTCGGCGCCGATGGACGCGGGGCCGCTGCCGTCCAGATCCCATTGCGCATACAAGGCCTTGAGGGTAAACGGGCCCTTGTTCAGGACGCCGTGTAGTTCGTAGAGGTTGGCGCTGCCCGCTGCGGCATCCAGCCCTTGGGTGATATCGCTCTGGTGCTGGATGGTGCCGCCGAGTTCGACGCCAGGCAGGCCGGTCCACTTCAGACGAGCGGTGGTAGCGAAGTTGCTGGCGCGGGCTTCGCTGGTTTTCTGGCGGCCGTCGCGCGGTTTGTAGCCCTTGGCTGCGGTGGTGGCGAGGCCTTCGTGGATGGCGAAGTCATAGCTGAAGCTGTCGCCCAGTTGCCCGGAGAGGGCGGCGCCACCCGCCCACCAGGTGGCGGGAATGATGTCTTTTTCTACCGGGTTGCGCTCGACGCCGTAAAAAGCCGGTGGCTCGTGGGTTTCGTTCATGATGCCGACGGGCAGCATGAACAGGCCCGCCTTGGCGCGGTGATTCTCATTGAGGTCGAATTCAACGTAAGCCTGTTCAAGCTCGATCTCGCCTTTTTTGCCTTCGCCCGCGATGCTGTGCTCGACTTCCAGTTCGGAGAAGAAACGGGTGCGCTCGTTGAAGGTGTGGCCGAGAAACAGCACGAAGCGGTGCAAATCGATTTCGTCCTTGTCGGCAGCGCCGCCCTTGCCCTCCAGCGTGTTGTAATGCAGTTCGCCGTAGCCGCCGATGCGGGTTTTTTCGGCCCACGACGCCATCCCGGTCGAGGGTTTGCTGACGACTTTTTCCACTTGCTCGGAGGTGGCCGCGACTTGTTGTGCGGTGGACTTGAGTTGGCCCTTGAGCGCCTGGTTTTCCGTTTCGAGTGCGTTCATGCGGGTTTCCATCGCCTTAAGGCGTTCTTCCACGCTTATGTCGGCCCAGGCCGGGGATTGCAGAGTCGATAAGACAGCGGTCGCGAGCGCGGCGCGAATCAATGGATGCTTCATGGTGATTCCCTTTGGTTCAAGTTGAGAAAAGGGCTGGCTGGGGCGGACGCCCGTGGCTGGCGGTTAAAAAATCAAACGGTGCGGCGGCGCCCCAGGCGAACATGCAGCAGTCCCGCCAGCGGCAGCGCGAGTCCGGCAATCCAGTGGGCGAGCGGCAGCCAGGCTTCGCTGGCTTCGGACAAGAAGTAATACAGCGCGTAGCCGGTGAGCGCGAGCCATAGCAGATACGCTTTCATGGCCAAACCGGAGCGTCGGTTCTTGTTGAGTTGCCAGGCACGGCGGGCGTGGATGGGCAGCACCGAACCGATGGCCACCAGCGAGGCGAAGGCCATCAGCCCGTGCAGGCGCAGCCACCAGGCTTCCAGCGGGTGGGCAGCGTCGCCGAAGTCGCCCGGCACGCGCAGGAAATAATGAAACAGCAGCCACAGCGCGCCCGATGCCCACAGCGCGAGCACGATGCCATACAGCGCGCGTTTGTGGCGGGTACCCATGCGGATGGGGAGCGGATGATGGCGTGTCATGCGGCAACGGCCTCCGGTTCAGTTTGAAGCGCATCGCGCCAGCCCGTGGGTTCGGACAGACGCACCCGGTATTGCGCGGGCAAACGGGGATCGGCGTCGATCACCGCGGCGTGAGCAGCAAAATGCTGGAGTACGGCGATGGCCCGGGTGGGCGCGGCGAATACCACTTTGGTGAGGGCGTCGGCCAGCATGCAGCAATCGGCCAGCACGCTCACGCTGCGGGTGTCGGTGCAGGGCTGGCGCGTGGCCGCGTTGATCAGCGGCGAGGCCACACAGCCATTGACCTGGCGCTGGCTGTAATACGGCGCCGAGGTGGCCACGGCGCCCTCGCGCAATTGGCACAGCGGGAGCAGCTGGGTGGCTGCCCCCGGGTGGCGCACGTGGATGGTTTCCGCCGCTTCGCCAAATACGCGCAGATCGCCGCCTGCATTGACCCGGCCCGCCTGCATGCCGGCGTCTTGCAGGGCAAGGATTGCGCAGTCGACCGCATAACCTTTGGCGATGCCGCCGAGGTCGATGTGCATGGGACGGCTCAGGCGTACGCGATGATCGGGCAGCAATTCGATGTGCCGCCAGTTCGCTGCGGCGTCAGCAGAGGCGAAATCGGTGTGTTGCGGTAGATACCCCGCACGCACCAGTTCCGGCGCGATGCTGATGTCGAACAATCCGTTGCTCACCGCAGCAAGGGTGCGCGCGGTATCCAGCACGAACCAGGTATGGGGGTCGACCGTGATGCCCGTTGTTCCGCTGCGGTTGAGGCGCGACACGTCGGATGTCAGATCGTGGTAACTCATCAGAGTCTGAATGCGTTCCACTGCCGCAAAGGCCTGTTCGATCGCTGTATTCAGTGCGTGTGTCGATGCGCCGCGCACGCTGATTTCCACCAGCGTGCCCAGCAGCGGCCGCGCGCGCGTCAGCGTGTGGTCATGCTGCGGAGAGGCGGCGGCGCGATTCACTTCAAGGCTGCCTCGTGCAGCGCGAGGATGCGGCGCACCCCTTCGCTGATGTGCTTGCACGACAGCGTGGCGCCGCTGATATTCTGGATGTCGTTGTCCAGCCGCAGCGGCGCGCCGTGCTTTTTGCCGTTGAACTGCGCGCGCCAGTTGGCGTTGCGAATTTCGCGGCCGTGGGTTTCGCGGTAGTCGAGTATCTCCACGCCGAGCACAGTGCCGGCGGTGTCGAGGGCGACCGCATAAGTGATGAACTCATGCTTGCCGAACACTTCGTCCTGCACCACCCAGCCGACGGGTTTGCCGTTATCGAGCACCTTCCAGACCGGCTGTTTGGCGTAACGCATTCTTACGCCGGCGACCTTCTCGACAAAGGCTTTTTGTTCGGCCGTGAGTTCCAGCGGCGACGACGCGAAGCTGTCGGCCTGGGGAAAGAACTGCTTTTGCGCCTGCTCGATATTCAGATACTGCACGGCGTACGCCGGCGCGGCGGCAAAAGCGACGATGGCAGGAGCGATCAGCCACACGGGTGGATGTTGCATGGTCGTTTCCTCAGAAGTTGTAGCCGAGCTTGAAGCGCAGCTCGTGCCGGGTTTTTTCGATCAGGTGCAGGGTGTCGGCGGCCTGGTTGATGTATTGCTCCTTGCCGCCCGCCAGCTGCTCGAACCAGGTCAGCGTGGCCCACCATTGCTTGCCGCCGTAGTGGATCGAGGGGCCGGCGAAGACGCTCCAGCGTTCCTGTCCGACCTCGGTCTCGAATTCGGTTTCGTACAGCGCTTCCATCCCGGCCGACCAGTTGGGCGCAAAGCGGTAGGAGGCGCCCGCGCCGAGCTTGAATTCGATTTCCATTTCCGGCCGGGTGGGCCACTCGAAGGTCGCGCCAGGATCGCCGGTCAACGTCTGCATTGCCGCGTCGGCGCTCGCCTGGGTGGCCGCGTCCAGCGGCGCGCGCTTGGCGTAGGTGGCTTCGATGCCGGTGTTGGCGACCAGGGTGAGCTGATCGTCCAGCAGCAGCTTTTGCAGTTGCAGGCCGAACTCCGCCTTGGTCGTGTCCTTGTCCTGGCCGGAGTGCGGGTCGCGCCACAGTTGAACCAGCGCCAGCGTGCCCGACAGTCCGACCGGGTCCTTGGCCGCGCTGAGGAAGTTGTACTTGAGCTTGGCCTCGACGCCGGAAGGCTTGAGTCCGTAGTTATTGGCACCGGGAAGATAACCGTCGATCACCAGCCCCTGGGTGTCGATCGACTGGCCCTTGAGTTCGAGCGAAGCGGTCAGCCGGTGCGTCAGGCCGTATTCGTACTCGGCGCTGACGTCGTTGGCCGTGTAGCGGCCTTGTCCCTTGTCCCCGCGATGGGTCAAGAATAAATAGGCTTCACTCGCGCCTTTGGGCAGTGTTTCCGCGCCAGACACATAACCGAGCAGGTTTTCGTCAGCCGCGACCGGGAGTGAGAACAGGGCGGCTGTGAGCACCGCCAGGTGTGCCTTGAATGGTTGAGCCATGTTGCTTCCTTGCAGTTTGAAAAAATGTTGTGTTCAAGCTGGCTGGCAAATGGCTGGCTGGCGGGGTGGGTGAACGTAATGCGGAATGGATAAACCCGCTATCTGGCTTGCTGCGGTGAAGACGGCGGGGTCATCGGCGCGTCACCCAAACATGACGCGCCACGCTGCTTTCCAGCGCCAGTTCGACCTCGTCGACCATCACCAGCGTCATCGGATGTTGCTGCAGCACGGTGACGGGGCGGCCGGGCGCCAGGCCATAGGCGAGGATTTGTTCGCGCTGGGTTGCGTCGATTTCGTCGCCCAGTGCATTGACCTGCGCGCGGGCGCCGGGCAGCAGAAAAGCGAGCGGTACGCGGGCGTTGTGGTCGTGTGTGCTCATGCCCACACCGCCCGCAGCAGATGGTTGAGCAGGCCGCCGATCAGAAACGCGAAGGGGACGATGAAGGCGATCATGGCCGCAGCGATTTTCCAGCCCTGCTCTTTCACGATCATCATCACGCTGGCAATGCACGGCACAAATAGCGTGATGGTGACCATGCCGACCACGGCCTGAATGGGCGACAACTGATGGCTGAGGGCAAAGAGGCCGGTGGCGCCAAAGTCGCGCCGCAGAAAGCCCATCACGAAAGCGGCGCTGGCCTCCGGGGGCAGTCCCAGCCAGCCCGACACCAAGGGCTCGCCGGCGCGGATGATGGCGGGCAGCGCGCCGAACTGGTTCAGCAGAAACATGATGAGGGTGCCCAGGAGGAACAGCGGAATCACCTCGATCAGATACCACTTGATTCGCCCAACCGTTTTTTTGGCGACGTTGCCGAACAAGGGCAGTCGGATCGGCGGCATTTCGGTCACCAGCGGGATGCGCCGGCCGGGAATCAGCTTGGCGGCGAGAAAGCCTGCCAGCATCAGCACGCCCACCATCGACACCACCCAGATCAGTGTGGCGGTAAACGAAATGCCGCCCAGCAGGCCGAGCACTACGCCGAGTTGCGCCGAGCAGGGGATGGCCAATGCCATGAGGAAGATAGTGATCAGGCGCTCGCGCGGGCTGTGCAGGATGCGCGTGGTGAGCGTGGCCATGGTGACGCAGCCGAGCCCCAGCACCATCGGCAGCACGGCGCGGCCGTTCAGGCCGATCAGCTTGAACAGGCGGTTGGCCAGCACCGACAGCCGGGCAAAATAGCCGGAGTCTTCGAGCAGGCCAAAGATGATGAAGAAAGTGGTGACGATCGGCAGGATCAGCGCCAGCGCATAGGTCATGCCCATGGTCCACAGGCCGTATTCCCCGACCAGCAGATCGGCGATCCACGGCACACCAATATTCGCCCGCACGAACGTTGTAACCGCCGGATTCAGAATCTTTCCGAACAGATCGTTTTCCATCAGCCCGACCAGCGTGCCCGCGCCAAACACGCCGACAAATTCGTACACGACAAACAGCACGCCCAGCAGAATCGGCCAGGCCCAGAAGCGGTGAATAATCAATTGGCCGATGCGGTGCGCCAGCAGCGGGCTGGCTTGCGCGGTGCGCGCGGTGACGCGGGCAGTCAGCGTGCCGGCGGCTTCGCCGCGTTCGTGCGCCAGGGCGGCGGGCATCACCCCCTTGGTCTGCGCGGCGGCGCGGGCCGACGCCATGCCGGTAATCTGGTCTCCGGCAGCTTCAGCCAGCCAGGCTTCGACCTCGCTGTCCTGCCCCAGATACAGAATGGCCAGTCCGCGTGCATTCAACCGGGGATGGGGCGCGTGCCGGGTGATGCGATTGGCGAGGTCGGTAATGGCGGCCTCTGTGTCGGTGTCGTAATGCAGCAGAGGTTGCAGCGCGCGCGCGTCGGTCAGGGCGCGTGTGAGCTGCGCAATGCCCTCGCCGCCGGTCGCGACGGTTGGCACGACCGGGATGCCGAGCGCGTTCGACAGCGCCTGGGCGTCCACCGTGACGCCGCGCGCGCTGGCTTCGTCGTGCATGTTGAGCGCCAGCACGGCAGGTACCCCCAGTTCGGCCAGCAGCGCGGTCAGCGTCAGCGTGCGGCGCAGGTTCTTGGCGTCGCCGACTTGGATCACCGCGCGCAGGGGTTCGTGCAGCAGCGCGTGCATGGTGGCGCGCTCGTCGTCGCTGCGCGCCGGCAGCGTCAGCACGCCGGGCGTGTCGATCAGGTCGACCGCCGCATCGAAGCGTGCCGATGCGCGCGCCACTTCTACCGTGGTGCCGGGGTAGTTGGAGACGTTGACATAAGCGCCGGTCAGGCGATGGAACAATACGGATTTGCCGACGTTAGGATTGCCGACAAGGGCGATGGCGGAGGCGGTCATGGGGTTTACGGGTGGAGGGGAGGTAAGCAGGTGGGCGAGGCTTACTTGGTCAGGATCAGCTTGCCGTTCCTGGTGATGCGCAGACGGTAGGTGTCGCCGTTATGCCCAATCAGGATTTCCTGGCTGCCCTGAAACAGGCGATCCGCCGGAATGATGTCCGCTGGCTGGCCGCGTTGTGCAGCTTCATTGGGCAGGCAGGAAGGGGTGAGAGCGGTGTTGGGCATATTGAGCGGAATCGGATAGGGTTGCCGGGCAATAAAGTGAGACTGCTTTTACGAATTGAGGAATGAATGATAACGATTCTCAATATTGATGTCAATAGGGTTATGTTTGATCTACGGCTTGATCAAGCGAGTCAGATCAAGCCGTCGCTTCGATCAGGCGTGGGGGGTGGGTACGGGGTAGGTGCCGCGGACCAAGGGGTGGGCCACCAGCACTTCGGGCTGCAGGGTGACGTGACGAATCCCGTGCTGGTCATCCATGGCCTGGCGTGCGGTTTCCAGGATGTCCGGCCAGTCAGACAGCTTGCGGATTTCCAGATGGGCTGACAGGGCGATGGTGCCGGAAGAGAGTGTCCATACATGCAGGTCGTGTACCCGCGACACGCCGTCGATCATGGCCAGGTGCTTGCCGATGACTTCAAGCTGGACGTGGCCGGGCACCCCTTCCATCAATACATGCACCACTTCGCGCAACAGACGGAGGGCCGACACCAGAATCAGCGCCGACACCAGCAAGGACAGCAGCGGGTCGATCGGCGTCCAGCCGGTGGCGACGATCACGATGCCTGCACTGATCGCAGCCACCGAGCCCAATGCGTCGCCCAGCACATGCAGCAGCGCCGCGCGGCTGTTCAGCGTATGTTCGCCGCGCGAGAGCACCCAGGCGACGACAAGATTGATGATGAGGCCGATGACCGCTACGGCTATGACTGTGCTGCCCTTGATGTCGCGCGGGGCACCAAAGCGGTCGATGGCTTCGTGAACAATGTAGCCGATGAGCACCAGCATCAGCAGGCTGTTGAACAGCGCCGCCAGTACCTCGGCGCGCACCAGTCCGTAGGAATGCTTGCTGCTGGGTGGTCGGCGCGCCAGCCAGGCGGCGCCGGCAGCCAGTCCCAGCGCGGAGCTGTCGGTCAGCATGTGGGCGGCATCGGACAGCAATGCAAGCGAGCCTGACCACCAGCCTGCCAGTGCCTCAACCCCGGCAAACGACAGCGTCAGCACCAGGGCGACGATCAGGGTCGCGCCTTGCCCGCTGTGATGATGCTGGCCGTGATCGTGGCCAGCATGGCTGTCGTGGTCGTGTTCAGGAGCGGGCACAGTAATCGGTCGGGTCTGTTTGCAGGTTGAGGTCGGCGGATGCCTGGCCGAGGCCGGCGATGTGGTGCAGCGCATTCGCGTAGCGAACGGATTCACGTAATTCGGTCATCGTCGAGGGATGCGGATGGCCATGCATGCGCGCCAGCCGTGCGCGGGCGGGCGCGGGCCAGTCGACTTGCAGCCTGGCCAGGACTTCGTCGGCCAGGTCGGGCCGGTTGCAGACCAGGGCCATGTCGCAACCGGCTTCGATTGCAGCCGTGACCCGCTCCACCATGTCGCCCGCCACGCCCGCGGCTTCCATGCAGAGGTCGTCGCTGAACACCGTGCCGTCGAACTGCAGTTGATGGCGCAGGATTTTTTGCAGCCATGTTTTTGAAAACCCGGCGGGCAAGCTGTCGACCTTGGGGTAGATCACATGGGCGGGCATGACGGCGGCAAGCCCGGCCTCGATCATCAGTCGAAATGGGACCAGATCGGCGATGGCAATGTCGGCGAGCGTGCGCTCATCCATCGGAATGGCGACATGCGAATCCGCCACCACATAACCGTGGCCGGGGAAATGCTTGCCGCAGGCGGCCATGCCCGCATCTTTCATGCCCAGCATCACGGCCTGGCCGAGCTGAAACACCGCGTGTGGATCGGCGTGGAATGAACGGTCACCGATGACCGAAGAGGCGCCGTAATCCAGGTCGAGCACCGGTCCAAAGCTGAAGTCGACCCCGTGCGCGCGCAACTCGCTGGCCAGTACAAATCCGGTTTCACGCGCAAGTT
This sequence comes from Thiobacillus sp., assembly GCA_018780025.1. Lineage (GTDB taxonomy): Bacteria > Pseudomonadota > Gammaproteobacteria > Burkholderiales > Thiobacillaceae > Thiobacillus. The sequence continues at coordinate 5,009 of JADMKH010000021.1, read as the reverse complement.
CGCGGGCGCGTTGCGGATGCGCATTCCAGATTTCGCCGAACGTCCGCATCGGCGGGATCCGGGTGAAGCCCTCGCGAAACCGTTGCACGCGCCCACCTTCATAATCGACGGCGATCAGAAGCGGCGCAGATTTAAGGGCGTGGATTTCGGCAGTCAGCGCGACCAACTGTGCGCTATCGCAGTAATTGCGCGTGAACAGAATCACGCCGCCCACCAGCGGATGACGAAGTCTCTTGCGGTCATCATCGGTGAGTTCGGTGCCTGCAACATCGAGCATCAAAGGGCCCAGCGTCATGGTCGCTCCTTTATCAAGTGTGGTGTCACGATGATTTTTCCGCCGGGTTACGGGGTGGGTCGGATTGTTCCAGCACCACAAACGCCAGCACAAGGTCGCCCTCGTCCGACAGGGAAACATGATGCGCGAGGATGCCGCGTTTGACGAGCCAGGCGGTCAGTTCAGGCGCGCATTCGATATGCGGTTTGCCCAGCGCGTCGCGCAGTACTGCAATGTTGCGTAGCGAAACCGGCGCGCGCAGCCCGGTCCCGGTGGCCTTGGCAAAGGCCTCTTTTGCGGCGAAGCATTTGGCCAGAAACCGTGCCGGGTCGTGGCTGGCGAAATAGCCCGCATGTTCGGCCGGAGCCAGGATGCGGTCAGCGTAATGCTCGCCAAAGCGGGCGAGACCGCTGCGAATCCGGTCGGCGTCCAGCAGGTCGGTGCCTACGCCGTGAATCAAGGTGACACCTTCACCGGCAAACCGGCTGCACGAATTTTCTCGGCATAGGCGTTCAGCCACGCAATGGGCAGAGCCGAGAGATGGCTGGCCTGCGGCTGCATGGATGGACGTGCCAACCCATAAAGCAACACCCCCTGCAGCGGAATCTGTTGTTGCCGGATGCGTTTCACTGCGGCCAGATAGGCCTCTTGTTCCTGAGCAGAAGGGGGCACGCCATCCACCGCAAGCACGCAGGTTTGCAGCCAGGTCGGGCACAGGCCCGCAGCCACGGCCAGGCGCTCGAACTGTTTCTCCGGCGAAATCCGGGTCTGGTTAATCGCGCGCATGCCCTCGGGTAAAGCGCTATCGAATTTGAACCAGACTTCGCCGTTCAATTCGGCCATTTTTTTGAGGCCGTCCTGCACGCGTGGCCGGTCGGCCAGACTGCCGTTGGTGATCAGCACCAGTTTTATTTTTCCGACCAGATCGAAATCCGCCATCACCCGGCCGATCAATTCGATCACCTGCGGAAAGACCTTGGCGCTGGTCGGCTCACCGTTGCCCGAGAGAGCAATGTCATTCAGCCGCCGGACTTCCTCGGGCACACGCGTTTTCATGAAGTCGCCGTGGAGAATGTCGCTGAGCATTGCGCGCAGCTCGGCTTCCAGTTGTGTCAGATCGATCTCGGGCGCTGTTCCGCGCACCAGGTCCGGCACCTGACAATACACGCACGCCCAGTTGCAGGCATTGTTGGGGTTGAGGTTGATCCCCACTGACACCCCCCCCGCGCGGCGCGAGACGACAGGATAAACATAGGTCATCCCCGCCGTGTTGCGGTTATGGTTTTCAGGGGTGAGGAGGGCGGTCAGTGCCATGGCTGGATTTTCGCATTAACTGCGCGGCGAAAACAAAAAAACACCCAGCGGGCCGTTTTGAGTGTGTTCGCGGCATAGCGGAGAAGCATCGCACCGCTTCCCAATGCACTACATGGTTTTTCCGTACGGGTTGGGCCGACATCCCCCAAATTTGAAATTTGGCGGAAGCGGTGAGATTCGAACTCACGGAGGACTCACATCCTCGCCGGTTTTCAAGACCGGTGCCTTAAACCGCTCGGCCACGCTTCCACGGCGCGCATTGTAACGGTTTCAGTGCGATTTGTGCGGGCGGGCGGGCCGTTTCAAAAGCATCCGGACCCTTTGTCACGGTTTCATCAACAACTGTCAGCTTTTCGTTGCCTGGCATTGCGGCGGCACGCTTACCGAGCCGGCGCATAAAACAAATCCGAGTAAAACCAATGCCTTGAAAATGGATTTTGGCAGATAGCCAATTGGCATAAATGCTGCAGGTAAGCAGGTACCTGAATACAAACCATGCCACTTATGTCCGAGTTGTTTGAAATGTTGAGTTCGATCACCCGCCGCAGGAAAACGGCAGGGGGATCACCGTTTGCTTCGGTGAAGGCGACCGAGAAATGGTTGAAAACCCTGCCTTCCGACTCGGACTACGATGCGCATCATGCCCTGGTCGAAGGGCTGGAGCGCTTTAATGCGGACAACGAAGAAGCCACCCTCAGCCGGATGAAATCGCTGCTGAAGATGGAAGCTGCGGGCCTGCCCTTGCAGCAGAGCGTTATTGAGCAATATGTGCGCAATCAGGCCGCGTTCCGTTTGGCGCGCCAGGCTTTGTGGCGAGAGTCGTGGGTGTTCTGGTCGCTGCTGGCGGAGGCTTGGTTGTCGATGTTGAAGCAGGCTTATCGCGGCAAGGCGAGCGCCGAACTCAAGCCTTTTGCCGCCGAGATGGCCGCCCGTGCGATTCGCTATGCGGGGCTGGTGATGCGCTGGGACTATCATCAGGCGCGCATCCCTGCGGGTTCAACCTGGCGACGCGTGCACAAGATTTATCGTCTGGTCGAGCGTGATGGTTTTGCCACCCGTGAGGTGCTGCTCAATGGCAGCTCGACGCATTGCGCGCGCGAGTACTCCCTGGTGGTGCTGTTGGGTCTGGTGCATCCGATAGGCTATCGTGCGCAGGAAATAGAATCCATCGCGCAGATTGTTCATGATTTCAATCCCCTGCCGTTGCCAACGCCCGTTCCTGAGCGCGGCATTCATACGCACGTGGTCGATCTGTCGCTGAGCGAAGGCGCCTGCGTAATAGACGATGAATGGTTGCAGGGGCGGCGCTTGCGCTACTTTGATTTGAGGGCTTTGGTTGCCTACCTGAAAGCCTTTGATCAGGTTGCGGTGGATGAGGCGGAAAACGCTTTGATCCGCCAGGTAGCGAGTCTGATTGAACGGGGTGGAGTTCGCCGAAACCGCCAGCGTACGCACCGCTTTGGACGCGTGTGGGTGGCAGCAGGAATGAATAACATTTTGACTGCACTGGCGAGCCCTGATACGGAAAAAACACGCCCGGCACTGGAGCCCTGGATGCTGCGTGATGAAAGCACCGAAGGAATGGGCTTTGCGCTTCCCGATGAACCCGAGATGCCGCACGGTCGTTTGGTGGCGGTGAGCTGGGATCCCGCAGAAAGCGTCTGGCAGTTGATGGCGATTCGCTGGAATCGCCAGGAAGATGGCCAGCATCTGATTGGCACCCAGCGTCTGTCACGTCACCCCAAGCGGGTGGAAGTATCGTTTGAAGCCGAGGTGCCAGCCGGCGCATCCGAAAAGACCTGGGCGGTATTCCTGCCGATGACGCATACCGAACAAGGGGTCAGCAATCTGCTGATTCCGCAGACCCATTACCGCCTGGGCGCCCCGATGGTACTGCGCGACGGCGACATGATTTATCGCTTGCGGTTGGGGGAGGTGCAGGAAAGCCATGAGGGCTGGCTGCGCGTGGGCATGGATGTGGTGGGGCGGTCGCAGTTTGCCGCCGCCGCCTGATCCCTCTTGTTTCAGCGGGTGCGAATGTCGCCGAAATGAAAGTCGAATGAGCCGGCGCGGCGGTCGCTGAAGTATTGCTCCAGCGTCGCGCGCACAGTGCGAAACGCGATGTCGTCCCAAGGGATTTCGGCTTCGGTGAAGAGCCGGGTTTCCAGCGATTCGATGCCGGACTGAAAGTCCAGATCAAGCAGCCGGGCGCGGAACATCAGATACACCTGGTTGATGTGCGGCAGGTTGTACAGCGTATAGAGCCCGCCCATTTCGATGCGCGCGCCGGCCTCTTCCCAGGTTTCGCGCGCCGCGCCTTCGAGCGTGGTTTCGCCGTTTTCCATAAAGCCGGCAGGCAATGTCCAGAGGCCATATTTGGGTTCGATGGCGCGCCGGCACAACAACACCTTGTCTTCCCACTCGGGGATGCAGCCAACCACCATTTTGGGATTCTGATAATGGATGATGCCGCAGTCAGGGCACACATGGCGCGGCAGTTGATCGCCCTCGGGCACGCGCAGCACCACGCTGCCGCCACATTCACTGCAAAATTTCATGCTGCATCCAATCGGTCGGTTTCAATGAAGGTAACAAAATCTCCCCACCTCAAGCAAGGATGAAGCTTGGACCCCGGTTCGCGAGCGATTATCATTTGGCCTCATTTATCGTTGTTTTGATTGTCCATGCGCCCCTCCCATATTGAAACCATCCTCGACCGCGAGTTTGAAAGCGCTGCCGATGGCCACCACACGCCGGTCATGCTGTGGGGGCCACCGGGCGTGGGCAAGTCGCAGATTGTGGCCAAGATTGCCCAGCAGCATGGTGTGCCGCTGATCGACATTCGCCTGTCGCAGATGGAGCCCACCGATTTGCGCGGCATCCCGTTTCGCAACGGTCAATTGGTTGAGTGGTCGATTCCCTCGGTGCTGCCGGATGCCGAACGCCATGGTCCCGCCGGCATTCTGTTTCTGGATGAAATTACCTCAGCCCCGCCGACGGTTTCGGCCGCTGCCTACCAACTGATTCTCGATCGTCGCCTGGGCGAATACCAGGTGCCGGATGGCTGGGTGATTTTTGCCGCCGGCAACCGTCAGGGCGACCGCGGCGTCACCTACGCCATGCCCGCACCGCTGGCCAACCGCTTCACGCATTATGAAGTCGAGGTCAATCTCGACGACTGGATTGTCTGGGCGAACAGCGTAGACATCGATACGCGCGTGATTGCCTTCCTGCGCTTCCGTCCCGACCTGTTGTTCAGCTTTGATCCGGCGCACACGCCGATCGCTTTCCCCAGCCCGCGCTCGTGGGAATACGCCCATCGCGCGTTGCAAAAGTTCGACAGGACCGAATTGCTGGCCGATTCGTTGATGGCGTGCGTCGGTCAATCGGCCGGGCTCGAGCTCAAAACCTTTGTCGACAA
>JADMKH010000081.1 GCA_018780025.1 Thiobacillus sp. | reverse complement strand
ATCTGGAACCTTCTCGCGGCGACTGGCGCTTTGACAGGCTGGACAAACTGGTCGAACTGGCGGAGCGCCATGGCGTGGAGCCCATGCTCACGCTCGGGGTGACGCCAGAATGGGCCGCATCGCGCCCTAACGAGTTGTTTGTATATGGGTATGGGGGCAATTCGCCGCCGCGCGACATGCGCGACTGGGAAAATTACGTGCGTACCGTCGCCACGCGCTACAAGGGACGCATCAAATACTACGAGCTCTGGAACGAACCGACCTTCGACGAAATCGACAAAGGGCGCGGATTCTATGCGGGCAGCGCGAAAACCATGGTTGAACTGGGGCGCGTGGCCTGGCGAGTCATCAAATCGATAGACCCCGAAAACAAACTCATTTCACCGGGATTTACCGGGGAGGGCGAACGCCTTGATCTCTATCTGAGCCTGGGGGGTAAAGACATCACCGATGTGGTCGCCCATCATTTTTATTCAGCCATACCGGAAAACCTGCCTGTTCTGGTCAAACATGTCCGTGCGGTGATGGCCAGGCATGGCCTGGAGAATCGGCCTCTATGGAATACCGAGGCCGGTTTTTGGCCACCCAATCCCGGCGACCGTCTAAGCACGGAGTGGCCACGCGATGAACAAAGCCTGGCCAGCAGCATTGCGCGCATTCTGATAATGGGAGCGGCCTCGGGAGTCGACCGTTTCTACTGGTATTCCTGGGAACAAACCATGCTGCGGCAAAAGGAACGAACGCAGTCGGCTTCCGCTATAACCGCGTATACGCAAACCCTGCGCTGGCTCAATGGTGCCACGGTAAAAAATTGCGAAAGCCCGGATCGTCAGTTGTGGATATGTGATCTGACTTTGAGAAACAGGCAGGCACGGGTGGTTTGGACTACTGGCGGAGCACGTCAATGGACGCCGCCTGCCGACTGGCGGGCGGTTCAATATGAAACACTGGATGCGCGGGTGGTGGAGCCAGGTCCGCAGGCGACCCTGACACTCGATGCATCACCCATATTGGTGAAGTCGGATCGCGCGCTATGGTCGGTGTATCAGCCTGCTGCAAGGGGTAAGCGTGATGAACGGTAAACCCGTTTGCCTGCAAGACAGGTGCCGTCCTTGCTGCTGCGCGGCATGACGCACCCCAAATATTGAATGATAGATGTCAAATGAGGCCGCATTGGTTTGAAAGTGTCATCCCGCAGGTTTCGAACATGAAGCCCGGCAGGCGGATAACCATTCTGGGGTGGATATTTGGCGCGCTGATTGCTTATGGAATGGTCATCCATTTTTTGCTTGTCATTGACCCGCAACCAATCGAGTACCGCGAAGGCGCAACCTTATACCTCACGCAACAGTTGCATTCGGCTGTCAACATCTACGATTTCAAGCATCAGCCTTACGATCTTAATGTTTATGGGCCTGCCTACTATTGGCTCGCCGACTTGCTCTCGCCACTGATAGGCACAGACTATTCAGCCCATAGAACACTGTCTGCCGTGTTTGTTTTTGCAAGTTGTGTGCTGATCGTTTGGGTGTTTCGCACCAGCCGCTACGGTATGGCAGTCGGTCTGGTGGCAGCCAGCGTCTGGTATGCCCACACTTTGCGTTTGTGGGGTATCGGCGCCAGGCCGGATGCTCTGGCGCTATTGCTCTATATGCTCACCGTCTTCGTGCCGTGGCGTCTGGGTTTCTCGCGACAGTCCATTCTCTTCGCTGCGGCCTGCAGCATTCTTGCCTTTTTCACCAAGCCTTATTTTGCTGCGGGGATCGTCTACGTCATTGGCTATCTTTTGCTGCAAGGGCATTTGCGTAGGGCAGCTCTCTCGACGGCTTTATATGCGGCAGCGTTCCTGTCATTGCTGGCATTGGCAAACGCCATCGGCGATGCATATATTTACGACACGGTTTTCGTTAACCTCGGCTATGCAGGCACCTGGAACTGGCCCCATGTGCTGGCCCAGATTTTCCGTTTTGGCGCAATCAATTTGCCGCTACTGCTGGGCATCGGATACGCCGTCTTCGTCTATCGATCGGAACATCCGCCTGGCAGTTCAAAGCCGGTGCTGACAATGCGTGTCCCGCATGATTTGCAATATCCGCTATTTGCGGCGGCATGCTCGTTGGTATTGCTGCTGCGTATTGCCCACAACGGAGGCAGTGGGGAATATTTCATTCACTTGCTGTCCCCCGTTTTTCTGGTGGCCGGATATCTGTTTCTGGCTTCGCGGGGGCTGATGGCCACGGTTCTGATCGCGGGAATACTTCAGGCAGCTATCCTTATTCCGCGCTTTCCACATTTTTATACGCAGGAATGGCAAGCAGTGAAGGACGTGATCGCGCTGGAACAAAATATTTTGCATTCACCGTCGACTGTTAAATTCGCCCTGGCGCGAGAGGAAACGGTGTTCGATTCGGGTCAGACAGAGTTCTTTCCAGGGGGGCTGAAAAAAGGGGAAAAGTACTACCCACAAGCAGGCAAGGCTTGGGCTGGTTTCCAGACAGATATTCTGGGGCGTGCCGCGCGGAAGGAGTTTTCTCTGATACTGCTTAACGCCAACATGCCAGCGATTATCGAACGTGACAGCCTGCGACAGTACTACAGCCTCTGTGGCACGTTGCCTGCTCCAATATACCGCAATCCTGAAAATGTACTGGAGCTCTGGCGCCCGGTTTGCCTGTAACATTAAAACGATAAAGTTCCATTTCTTTCATACGTGTTTATGGCCGGAATGGAATCTCCCAAACCCCTTTTCGTCGACCTCGACGGCACGCTGATCAAAACCGATCTGCTGGTCGAGTCTTTTATCGGCCTGCTCAAGCACTATCCGCTGCTTGCCTTGCAGGCGCCGTTCTGGCTGCTGCGCGGCAAGGCCTATCTCAAGCACAGGATTGCCGAGCGGATTGCCCTGGATCC
>JADMKH010000226.1:20705-25921 GCA_018780025.1 Thiobacillus sp. | reverse complement strand
GGTAAGCGCCGCAATCAACCGTGCGATGGCGGCTTGATTCGTGGGGAAACCTCAGGTTCTGGCTCGCGTGCGCCTTTCTTCGCTGGAGGCGATTTCTTGACCACTGGGGCGCGAGTAACAGTTTTCCTTGCTGCGGTCGTCGCGACCTTGGCCGTAGCCGGAGCCCGTTTTATGGCAGTCTTTGTAGACGCAGCAGCCTTTGCTGCCCTTGGCCGCGCGGTTGGCTTGGTGGCTGGCGGATTGGCGCTGGCGGCAGCGCTTGTCGCTGATGTTGCGGATTCGGTTTCGATGGGTTTGTTGGTGTCAGTGACCACGGTAAACCTCCTTTTTTATATAAACGGTATATTCAGTTTATACGGTTAATCTCGATATTCAAGTGCTTGATTCATTGGATCGACGAAAAGTCGCACCTCAGGAAAAACGATCCGCGCGGATTTCGTCACAAAATTTTAATGTGATAGTTATATCCTTTTTAGGATGACGGAAAAAACCCGAATTCTGGATTCGCTGAATGAGCAGGCCTTGTTATTGCCGAGCCTGGTCAACCGGGCACTGGCCGCCAATGACCGGGTCAAGTACCGTTTCACTCTCCTGCAAGCTGCGCAAGCCCATGCGGAACGACCGGATGCGGTGACCTCAAGCCTGCGCACCGAACGGCTGGCCGCGGGGGTGCAGGACAGCAATCTGGACCGGGTGGCCGGAGATTCCGTGCGCTTGGGCAAGGGTCGTTACCGTATACCGGAATCCGCACGCATCGTCCGCGACGCGTTTTCCGATGTAGCCGAAATGCTGGAGCCGCTACGCGCTGCCGAGCTCCCGGAAAGCGCCATGTTCGCGCAACGCCTTCAGGCTTTCGCCATTCCGGATTTAACCGCGCCGGATTCAAATAGCGACGAACTGGCAGCCGACCAGATTCATGCCATCACCTCAGGCGACCGCGCAAGTGGCGACAGCCTGCACCTGCTGGTGATGGATATGCATCGGGCGCTGAATGCGCTGCAGGTTAGCCTGGCCAGCGAGACTCTGGACGGCTGCCGCGCGTATGGCATCCGCGACGCGGATCGGGCGCTGATTACCGCGTTTATGGCAGGCATCAACCGCACCGCGCCGCTCAAGTTCGATCATCCAGGGCTGTCTGCCACTGCGACCCGGGTCGGCGACAAACTTGTGCTGCAAAACGACATCGGCACCACCGATGCGCATGTGCTGGTGATCCATGTCACCGGCCGCACCGTGACCGTGACCTACACCGACGTTCATCTGCCGCGCCTGCTGTTTTTCCAGAGCCTGTTCGAAGGCCACGACGTCAAGTGGCAGGACACGCGCTCGCGCAAGGACGCCGGGATGGAAGACGGCGTGTATCACCTTTGCGTGGGGAGTTACACGGCGCGCAGCAACGCGCAGCTTCGCGGGTATCTGGATCATCTCGGCTCGCGTCTGGTGTTCCTCATCGACTGGAACCGTGCGCGCAAGCGCCTGCGCCTGTTTGTTTCGCGCCGCGCCGCTATCGAGTTGCTCAAGTGGGCGGCCGACGGAAGTATCGGCCACATGGCTTGGCTCAAGGCCGGCGGCGAGCAACTGATTTTCGACGCCATGAGCTTTGCCTACGGCGGACAGCTCCGGCCAGGCGACCGGCTGGATGATCTGCTGACAGAAAGCCGTGCGGTGCAGTTCCTGCGCTTCAATCTGAAGCAGGCGCTGGATGGGTTGAGTCAAGGCCGTCCGGCTTCCCTGGTCGCGGATGAGATTCGCACCGAATTGGCATCCCATGTGCGCTCCACCGAGGACGCCCTGCTCGACACCGCGCTTGAACATGCCGGTCTGATCGTGGAACTGGCGGATACGGTGCGGGATGCGCTGGAGGCTGCGCAGGCAGGACGGCTGCAAGAGGTTTCCACCATGGCGGAACGGGCAAAAACATGGGAAACCGCAGCCGACCATGAACTGAACAGCATTCGCGGCACCCTGCTGGAAGGTGACAACTTCATCCTTCAGCTCATGAGCATAGCGGATGACATCGCCGACGATCTGGAAGAGGCCGTATTTCACATCACCCTCTCGCCGAAGGCGACCAGCGCCTCAATCGCTGCGTTGAGCAAGCTGGCTGAACCGGTTTCGAACGCAAGTCGAGAGTTGGTCAAAGCCCTCGCCGCCTCACGGCACGCCCGGCGCGGGGTGCCGCGCGAGGACATGGACGATTTTCTGCAGGCGGTGCATGCCATCCGGACCATGGAGCATGCGAGCGATCTGGCCGAGCGTGAAGTGAAGCGAAGCCTCACCAGCGACTCACGACCCTTTGCCGAGGTGTTCGGCATTGTCGAGGCCGCGCGCAATCTTGAAGAGGCGGCAGACGGCCTGATGCATGTCGCACTGCTGCTGCGTGATCATGTTCTTGGCAAGGTGATTCATGCCTAACAAAAAAAGCAGAACAGCGGCCTCGCTGCCTGTTTTTGATCTGAACGGCCGCGACGGCGTGCCGGAGGCGCGCCTGGCCGGATTCAAGGCGCATAACCTGATGCGGATGACAGCCATGGGTCTGCCTGTCCCGCAAGGTTTCGTTATGACAACCGACTGGTGCAGCGCGGTGCAGAAAGACGATGGGGTGACGGCGCATCTTCTAAGTGTGCTGCAATCCGGTGTCCGTAATCTCGAACGCACGTCCGGACTTGGGTTTGGCAGCGCCCGCCGTCCCCTGCTGGTGTCGGTTCGCTCGGGCGCGCCGGTCTCCATGCCCGGCATGATGGAAACTGTGCTCAATGTCGGGCTCAACGAAGTATCCTTGGCCGGCCTGTTGCGGCTGACGGGCGAACATCGGCTGGTTTGGGATTCCTATCGCCGGCTCATTCAGGCATTTGCCGAGATTGTTGCCGGTGTTCCGGCTGCACCCTTCGAGGCCGCGCTGGATGCCGCCCTGCGCCGAACGGGCGCCGATATCGCCAGACAACTCGACTTTCGCGCATTGCGCGATCTTGCGCGAACCTACCTTGCGCTGTATCGCGACCACACCGGCCATGATTTCCCCCAGGAGCCCTACGAGCAACTGGCCGCGGCAACCCAGGCCGTATTTGCTTCCTGGATGTCGGACAAGGCAGTTGAATACCGCCGCCTGAATGCGCTGCCGGATGATCTGGGCACCGCCGTCACCATCCAGCGCATGGTGTTTGGAAATTCGGGTGGCAATTCGGGCGCTGGCGTCGGCTTCACCCGCGACCCGTCAACTGGTGAAAACCGCCCTTACCTTGACTGGCTGGCCCAGGCTCAGGGCGAAGACATTGTTTCAGGACGCCGCCAGGTCTCGTCCGAGGACAATGTTCCGAACTGGCTCATGCAAAAGCTCACCAACATCGGCGAATCCATTGAAAAAGCGTTTCAAGACGCTCAGGAGTATGAATTTACCGTCGAAAACGGCGAGTTTTTCATGCTGCAAACCCGCACTGCCAAGCGCACCGCGCTGGCATCGCTGCGCATGGCGGTGGAAATGGTGGATAGCGGACTCATTGCCCCCGAAGAAGCGCTTGGACGGCTCTCCACCATCGATATCGACAGCATCGCCATCCGCCGCGTCAAGTCCACCAAGCCGCCCCTGGGACAGGCCATCCCGGCGGGGACCGGTGTGGCCCAGGGGCCCGCAGCATTCAGCGTCAAGGCGGCGCAGGAATTTGCCGCACGCGGCACGCCCGCTATTCTGGTGCGAAACGAAGTCGCCACCGACGACATCGCCGGGATAGCCGTCGTCGGTGGCATCCTGACCGCTACCGGTGGACGTACCTCGCATGCCGCCGTGGTAGCAAGGCAGATGGGCAAGGTCTGTCTGGTGGGTTGCGCCGTTCTGCTCATCGACGAACAGTCAAAACAGGCCAGGCTGGGGGAAACTGTCATTTCGGAAGGCGACCCCCTCTGCCTGGATGGGAACGCTGGCACCATCTATGCGGACTCTCCAAAAATCACCAGTGAGCGCCCCGAGGCACTGATCGCTCGCGTCAAGGAATGGCGTATAAAAACGCTCGTTAATCAGTAGCATGAGCAGCCATTTTTGCTGGTGAACGCCCTTATTCCAGATGGGCTTTCACCTAGTCATAAGCAGCCAATCATCACGGATAGGGGTTTTTCATAGAGATGGCACATTAGTCCGCAAACAGGATATTTTTGTCTATATTCACTTCTCGACTCGGGCTCGGCTTAATGCTGAAAATCACTTGGGCACCTCAAATCACATTAAGCCAGGGTCTGAACATCTCTGTGCAATCAAGACGCTCGCCGATGAAATTCATCAGCCAATTGATAGAGATGAACAAAATTTTTACTGAATCTTTTGAAAGCTTGAACTCAGATGCCCGTATCAAGGACTATCTGATTCTACTGACTTGCAAAAAAAGTACGTGACGAACTGCGCAAATAGACTCAGCCACGCAAAGCCTGCGCGCAGAAAGATCGCCCGATGTCATCGCTACGCGAGTGAAGATGGACTACCCGGACGATGACAGGATATGCGTCAGCATCGAGACGGTCTATCGCCGGGTGTATCGCGATGCCCATCAAGGCGGGCAACTATTTGCTGTCTGTGCCGCTACTATAAGAAACGCTGCAGGCAGCGCCGCTATGGGACAGGCGCATCAGCATCACTGACACTGAACGTAGCGAACAGCGGCGCCATCCTTCCTGATGCAGCGCCTGTCCTGCTAATGGTTATATGCATACACTGTAAAAATCGAAGCCGAATTCCTGCCTATGTTCTCCCAACCCGATCGCGCTGGATTTCTGCCTCTTGCACGGCTGCCTTCACTGGTAGCTAAACTAATGGCTCTTGACTATCAATGCCTGGGGCCGGCCGTGGAGAACGGTGCCATCGTCATGCGTGAGTTCGATGCGCCCGATGGCCTGCCGCGCGGCTTGCAGGCCGAACAGGCGCCCGGCCGCTACCGGCTGACGCAGGATCCGCATAATCGCTACTTCGCCTGGGCCAATGGCCCGCAGGCAATCAAGCCGCTGGCATTTGCGCCGAAGGAATCGCTGTGGTGCGTGGAGCGGGACGAGGCGGGTGCCCTGCAGTTCGCGGCCGTGCTGCCGGCAGCGCCCGCGCAGGCCATCATCGGTGTGCGCGCCTGCGACCTGGCGGCGCTGGCCTTGCAGGATGCACATTTCCTGCGCGAAGGTCGGCGCGACGCACACTACGCCCAACGGCGCGAGCAACTGTTTCTGGTCGCGGTGCAATGTGC
>JADMKH010000226.1:15580-20605 GCA_018780025.1 Thiobacillus sp. | reverse complement strand
CACAAGCTGGCCACCTGGCACGACCAGTTTGGCCGCAGCGGCTGCGTCGGTTGCGGACGCTGCATTGCCTGGTGTCCGGTGGGCATCGACCTGACCGAGGAAGTCGCCGCCTTGACCGCCAGCGAGGCGCAGCCATGACCGCCGGGAACGGCATGGATGCCGGGCCACCCCACGCAGCCACCGTGGTGTCACGCATCCAGGAGTCGCCCACTATCTTTACGCTGAAGTTGCGCTTCACGGATGCGGCCGTGCAGGCAGCCTACCGTTTCGGACCGGGTCAGTTCAACATGCTGTATTTGGTTGGCGTGGGGGAAGTACCAATTTCCATCATGTCCGACCCGGCTGATCGGGAGGTGATCGGCCACACTATTCGCGCTGCAGGGCGTGTCACCCGGGGCTTGGCCGAGTTGAAGGCGGGTGATCAAATGGGCTTGCGCGGGCCGTTCGGCCGCGGCTGGCCGTTGCAGGAAATCGGTGGGCGCGATGTTGTGCTGGTCATCGGCGGACTGGGCTGCGCGCCGGTGGTGTCGGTGATTCATTACATCCACAAAAGGCGGGAGCGCTTCGGCAAGCTCGTCATCATTCAGGGGGTGAAGCACACCGAGGATCTGATCTGGCGTGAACAATACGACCGTTGGGCCACGCTGCCGAATACGCAGGTTCTGGTGGCTGCCGACCAAGGTGCCGCGCTGTGGCCTTGGCATGTCGGGCGCGTGACGGAGTTGTTTTCGTTGGCCCAGTTCAATCCGGAGCGTGCAGCGGCAATGATGTGCGGGCCGGAAGGCATGATGCGGGCCGCGGCTGAAAACTTGCTGCAACGCGGTCTGCCTGAATCACGTTTGTACTTGAGCATGGAGCGCAACATGCAATGTGCCGTGGGTCGCTGTGGTCATTGCCAACTGGGGGGGGCTTTTGTTTGCCGCGACGGACCGGTCTATAGCTGGGGCCAGGTCAAGGACTTGCTGGCGCACCGGGGATTCTGATGAACGCAACACTCAAAAAAACCGACAAGCCACGTGTCGCCGTGCACAAATTCAGCTCCTGCGATGGCTGCCAACTGGCATTCCTCAATCTCGGCGAGGACCTGCTCGCGCTCGCCGAGCGCGTCGACCTGGTGCATTTCGCCGAAGCCGGGCAGCTTGATCCGGATACTGAAGTGGATGTCGCATTTGTGGAAGGCAGTGTCACCACGCCGGAAGATATCGAGCGTATCCGGCAGATCCGCCAGCACAGTCGCATGCTGATCGCCATCGGTGCCTGCGCCACCGCGGGTGGCATTCAGGCCTTGCGCAATAGCGCCAATGGAGCAGATTGGGTCGCGCAGATTTATGCCCACCCCGAGGCTATCGCCAGCCTGGGGCATTCCACACCGATATCCAGCCATGTGAAAGTGGATTTCGAATTGTGGGGCTGCCCGGTCAGCGGCCCGCAGGTGCTGATGGTGGTGAATTCCCTGCTACACGGAGTGGCGCCGCGCGACAACGCCGACAAGGTGTGTACCGAGTGCAAGCGCAAGGGCTACCCCTGCGTGATGGTCAGCCGCGGCGTGCCCTGCATGGGGCCGGCGACGCGGGCAGGCTGCGGCGCACTGTGCCCCAGTTTGGGCCGCGACTGCTACGGCTGTTACGGGCCGGCCGAAAATGCCAATACCGATGCGCTGGCGGCGCAATTCGGCAGCCTGGGGCTGACGCCGCAAGCCATCGTTAGACGCTTCCTGTCGATCAACAGCCAGGCGCCTGTTTTTCTCTCGGCTGCCGACAAGACCCGGATGCGCGGCCATGAGTGAACAGAAACGAACGGTTGCGATTCATGTTCCGGTGCTGACGCGGGTGGAAGGAGAAGGCGCGCTCGATTTGCGCATCGAAAACGGCGAAATTACCGAACTGCGCCTGCGCATCTTCGAGCCGCCGCGCTTCTTCGAGAAGTTTCTGGAAGGCCGCAGCCATACCGAAATTCCCGACATGGTGGCGCGCATCTGCGGCATCTGCCCGGTGGCGTATCAGGTCACCGCGGCACAGGCGCTGGAAAAACTGTTCGGTGTCGAGATCGATCCGTGGGCGCGCGCCATGCGCCGGGTTTTTTACTGTGGTGAATGGATCCAGAGCCACAGCCTGCACATCCATCTCTTGGCCGCACCGGATTTTTTCGGCTGCAACAGCGCCATCGCACTGGCGCGCATTGCGCCAGACGAAGTTCGCCGCGGGCTGCGGATTCAAGCGCTGGGAAACGAATTGATGGAGCTATTCGGTGCCCGCTCGGTGCATCCAGTAGGGATTCGTATCGGCGGCTTCCATGGTGCGCCCGCGCTATCCAAAATCAACGCTATCCGCGACAAGCTACGCGCCGCGCTACCAGAGGCCGAAGCGCTGATCCGTTGGGCGGCCAGCATTCCCGTGCCGCAAGATGACCAAGGCTTTATTTCTGTCGCGATGCAGCACCCAACTGACTACGCCATCGAAACCGGCGCCATCGGTGTCAGCGACGGGCTGCGCATCGAGGCGGACGCCTTTGACGTTCACTTCGCCGAACGTCATGAACCGCACTCCACCGCGCTGTTCAGCACCTATCACCAGCAGTCTTATCTGGTCGGGCCGCTAGCGCGCTTGAACCTCAATCACGCATGTCTGCCCGAACAGATCAAAGCACTGCTGGCCGAAAGTGGTCTCGCGCTGCCCAGCCGCAACCTGTTTCACAGTTTGGTGGCGCGGGCGGTGGAAATTCTTCTGGCCCTGCACGAAGCACTGCGCCTGCTCGACGCATATCGCATGCCGGATTCACCTTGGGTGCTGGTCACCCCGCGCGCCGGGGTGGCCACCGGCTGTACCGAAGCGCCGCGCGGCCTGCTGTGGCATCGCTACGAAATGGACGATGACGGCTGCGTGGTCAACGCGCGCATCGTGCCACCGACCAGCCAGAATCAGGGGCGCATTGAGGAAGATTTGCGGCTGTCGCTGCTCAACTTAGGGCTCGATCATCCAGACGACGCGCTGCGGCTGCACTGCGAAAAAGTCATCCGCAACTACGACCCCTGTATTTCCTGCGCCACCCATTTTCTGCGAATGAACGTCGAGCGGACATGATCGGGGTGCGCATCCTCGGCATCGGTTCGCCGTCGGGCGACGACCAGGCCGGCTGGCTGACCGTCGATGCCTTGTTGGCGGGTGGCGTGCAAACCACGGTAGATCCGATACGCGTTCAAAAGCTGGATCGGCCGGGCTCGGGCCTGATTACCCTGCTGGACGACGCTGCCTGGGTCATCCTGATCGATGCCATGCAAAACCATGATCCAATCGGCCGAATACGGCATTTTGGCGCGGATGACTGGCCTGCCTACAGCCATGGACTCTCCAGCCACGGGTTCGGCGTGCTCAATGCCCTGGCACTGGCGCGCGAACTTGGCAGTCTGCCGTCCCGGCTTGACTTGTACGGAATCGAAATCGGCTCGGCGAGCCCGGGCGAGCAAGCAGGAAGCGAAGTCCAGGCTGCAGCGCAACAACTCGCCCAACATATAGCTGCCGACCTAACTGCCACGCTTCTGCAAACGTGATCGGGACACACGACCGGAATGTGGTCGCGGCTGGATTCACTCCCCATACTTGCTCTCAATATCAGGTAGCCCCTTGCCCTTGCCGTTGCCCTTGCCGTTGCCCTTGCCGTTGCCGTGGCATCCGCCTCAATATCGGCAGGTCGCCATTGAATTGGGATGCGCCCAAAAAGAATTATGGACGCGGATTTCGATCAATACGTCAACCTCTTCAATTCAATCCTGTCGATTGAATTGAAATTGACCACGCTTACGCAGGTTCTTGATGTCTTTCGCAAGATCCGCCTCGGTAAGCTCGCGAACATGAACCCAAGCCTCACACAGAGCACACCACACATCCACCCATCTTGGGAAAAAATTCAACCAGACCTTAAGTGGTCACGATGCAGCGCCAAATTTCACGCTGCAAGAATTTGGAATTCAGTTGCCATGACAATGGGCCGCACTTGGCGATTCTCCCGGCGCATTTCCACTATCCCATAGTGGGACATGGTTTTTAGGGTGCGCGAAAGGTTTCCGGGTTTGCGTCCGGTGATAACGGCCAGACCGCTGATGGATTCAGGCTGCAAATCACGGATCGTCTTGAGCAAGGCGCGATTGTCGTCGCTCAGGACTTCAGCCAAAGATTTCATTGAGGTGAACCAGATTTTGGGTTCGCCGGGTTTGGGTTTGTACTCGCCCTTGGCGATGGCCAGCATGCGTTCGCGGATTTTCTCTTGGGACATGATCCCGATGGCGATCTTTTTCATTTCATTGCTTCCTTTATTACGCGATCCACTTCCTTGAAGAAGTCGGCCAGTAAGCCGCAAGCCAGGCTACAATGATTTTTCCACATCAACGTCGAGTCGATATCCCACTCCAACGACCGTTTTGAGCAGCGCGGGGAACTTGGCGTCATCGCCGAGGTGGTGGCGAAGGAGCGTTATAGGGCGATCCAGCCTTCTATTCTCGACTTCCTTATCAGAGTCCCAGGCGATGGCGATCAATTGTTGGCGGGTCAGCAACTGTCGGGGACAGGCAAGAAGCGCCCTCAGCACCTCGAATTCCTGTTTTCCGAGGGGAGTCGATTCCCCATCGCGCGACTCCAGTCGTCGTTCGTGACAATGAAGCGTCCAGCCGGAAAAGCGGTACACATGGACTGAATCCTCGCTGAGATCGATTGATTCGATTCGCGCCAGGCTCAGAGTCCTTTTGATCGTGGCCACCAGTTTACGTGGATGAACGGGCAAAGGCAGTCTGGCATCAGGTGCGAAGCCGATAGAGGCGGCACGACCCGGAAATACATACGATCGATCCAGGACGATAGTGGGGATTTTCGGCTTTTCCGAAAGCCACCGCGGTCTGTTCGCGCGCTGTTCCATGCTATCAAGGGAAACGATCAGCAAGTCGGCCGAAGAAGGCGAAGTTTCCAGGTCCGTTGCCACAACGATATCAAAGCCTTTGCCGCGCAAATAATCCCCGAGTAGAACCCTCGTCAGTGG
>JADMKH010000226.1:0-15570 GCA_018780025.1 Thiobacillus sp. | reverse complement strand
GAAAATTCGCGGGCCAGATACGGCCATCGCCCCGGGGTCAGATCCAATTCGAAGCAAATCGGACTGTGCAGAATATCGCGGGCTCATCGGCGTACCTAAATTTTCCTGCGCCATGGAGTGGGGTGTGGTTTAAGAGTCGAAGCCTGTCTTCACAGTTGCATAGTGAAAGCCACATATGGCTGTCGGCATGACGCGCACCCCTGCCATAAAAACCGGATGTCATGCTGGTGCGATGTTGTCCAGCTTGGGACGTGGGCCGAGAAGCGGCATGCCCGTCACCATTAAATAAACTTCTTCCGCGATGTCGGTGACATGATCGCCGGAACGTTCCAGACCCTTGGCGATGAACAGGAGCTGAGCAGCGTCCTTGGTGGCATGGGGATCCTGCTGCATGCGCTGCAGAATATGTGCGAACAGCTCGCCATAGATGCGGTCGAGTTCGACATCGCTGCTCCAGGCCACGTTCGCCTCGCTGGCGTCGCGTTCCTGATAGGCATGCATGACTTGCCGCAGCATGGTGGCGACACGGTCGGCCATCCACTTGAATTGCATGGCGACTTCGCCATCGACCGGCGCGGCCAGAGCGAGCATGCGCCGGGCGGTATTCTTGGCGTAGTCCGCGAGCCGTTCGAGATGGGCGGCGATGCGCCCGGCGGCGAGAATCTCGCGCAAATCGCCGGCCACCGCCTGTTGGCGAGCCAGCACGATGGTCATATAGCCGTTGACGCGTTGCAGTTGCCGGTCGGTTTCCTCGTCGCTGCCGATGGCCTCTTGCGCCAGCGCGATGTCGTCGTTGAGCAGCGCGGCAATGGCATGTTCGAGTTGCATCTCGGCCCGATCGGCGAGATTCATGACTTCGCCTCTGAGACGCGAGAGGTCGTCGTCGAAGCTTTCCAGCGTATGCTTCTTGGGCATGGCGGACTCCCTGGTTGCGATCAGCCGAAGCGACCCGTGATGTAATCCTCGGTCTGCTTGACCGTGGGTTTAAGGAACACGTCGTTGGTGCGCCCTACTTCGATCAATTCACCCATATACATAAAGGCGGTGTAATCGGAAACCCGTGCTGCCTGCTGCATGTTGTGGGTGACAATAATGATGGTGTACTGGTCTTTCATCTCGTTGACCAGCTCCTCGATCTTGGCTGTGGAAATAGGATCGAGCGCTGAGGCGGGCTCGTCGAGAAGCAGTATGTCTGGCTCCAGTGCGATAGCGCGGGCAATCACCAAACGCTGCTGCTGGCCGCCGGAAAGGCTCATGCCATTCTCGCTGAGGCGATCTTTGACTTCGTTCCACAGCGCAGCACCGCGCAAGGCCTTTTCCACCGCCTCATCGAGGACGCTGCGATTGTTGATCCCCATGAGACGCAGCCCATAAGCAACATTTTCATAGATTGATTTGGGGAACGGGTTGGGTTTCTGGAACACCATGCCAACGCGACGCCGCAGCAGTGCAACGTTCACATCACGGTCATAGATATTCTTCTCGTCGAGCAGAATTTTGCCTTCGACACGGCAAATATCGACCAGGTCGTTCATGCGGTTAAAGCAGCGCAGCAAGGTCGACTTGCCACAGCCGCTGGGGCCGATAAAAGCGGTCACGCGCTTTTTTGGAATCGTCATGCTGACCTTATTCAGCGCCTTGGCCTCGCCGTAATACAGGTCCAGATTCTCGACGCGAATGGCTACCTCGCTGGTGTCGTCCTTCTGCGCGCGGTCCAGATTGTCAATCTTCATTGCGTGGGTTTGCCGGGTGGCAGCGTTCATATTCAAAATCCTTCAATCAATCATTCATGTATGCAACAGTGCGATCAAACGCCTTCCAGGCCGCGCAACTTCTCGCGCATCCGGTTGCGCAACCTGATCGCAGCCAGGTTGAGCACAACGATGATGATCACCAGCAGCAAAGCGGTGGCGTAGACCAGCGGGCGCGCGGCCTCGACGTTGGGGCTCTGGAAGCCGACGTCGTAGATATGGAAGCCCAGGTGCATGAACTTGCGCTCCAGATGAAGGAACGGGAAGCTACCGTCCAGCGGCAGGCTCGGCGCCAGTTTCACCACGCCGACCAGCATCAGCGGCGCCACCTCGCCGGCGGCGCGCGCCACCGCCAGGATCAGGCCGGTCATCATGGCCGGGCTGGCCATCGGCAGCACCGTGCGCCCCAGCGTCTCAGCCTTGGTTGCGCCGAGCGCAAGGCTGCCCTCGCGAATGGTACGCGGCACGCGCGACAGGCCTTCCTCAGTGGCAACGATAACCACCGGCAGGGTGAGCAGCGCCAGTGTCAGCGACGCCCACAAGAGGCCCGGGCTGCCGAAGGTTGGCGCCGGTAATGCCGCTGCGAAGAACAGTTCGTCGATCGAGCCGCCCAGCACATAAACAAAAAAGCCCAGGCCGAACACGCCATAAACAATCGAGGGCACGCCGGCAAGGTTGTTGACTGAAATGCGGATGGTGCGGATCACCGGGCCCGGCTTGGCGTATTCACGCATGTAGATCGCCGCCATGATGCCGAGCGGAGTGACCATCACCGACATCAGCAGCACCATCATCACCGTACCGAAGATGGCAGGAAAGATGCCGCCCTCGGTGTTGGCCTCGCGCGGATCGTCGCTGACGAATTCATAGAACTTGTGGACGTAGAAGCCCATTTTTTGCCACACGCTCATGGCGTTGGGCATGTACATGTCGGCGATCTTGGCCAGCGGGATGTCCACCAACTGGCCGTCACTCGTCTCGATGCTGACGCTGTCGCGCTCGATGTCGCGGCGGATCAGCTCCAGCCGCTGCTGCAACACCGCATATTCAGCTTCTCGTGCTCCCCGTTCCTTGACGAAATTCGCCTTGGCAGCCTCGGTCAGTTCGTTGGTCATTTCCAGCTTGCGTTCGCGCAGGCGCACCCGCTCCAGCGCATAGTTGATCTTGCCGATGTCGCTCTTCGCGATGCGCAGCGCCTGCCTGAACAGATCGTTGGAACGTACCAGGCGTTTTTCCATCTCCGCCCAGGCCACCGGCCCCTCCGCCACGACATTGCCCGTCTCCTTGACTGCTTTCAGGCGGCCATAGAAGTTGCCCCATTCACGTCGCTCGATGGCGACCATATCCTTGGGGTAGGTGAACTCACCCAGCATCGGTGCCGGAAACCATTTGAAATCAATGCCGGTCAGGTCCTTGTTGCCGAGCTTGACCAAATAACGGTCGGTGAACAGATTCTTGCTGTCGATCTTGTAGCCCTGTTCGCGCAGTCGAATGAGCGACACTTCCTCTTTCTCGCGAATCTCGCCGATCAGACGCGAGGTGGAACCATCCCGCTCCTGCAAGGTGACCTCGGCAATTGGCTTCGGCCAGAAATGGGTCAGACCGCGCGCGGCGGTGAGCCATACCACCGCGTAAACCGCGACCAGCGACAGGGCGACCGCGCCGGCGGTCGCCCATATCCAGGGTTCTCCGCTCTTGTACCAGTTACGCATGGCGATTCTTTCTTAAAGTGAGCTGTATTTTTCGCGCAGGCGCTGCCGCACCAGTTCTGCACCTGTATTCACCACAAAGGTGAATGCGAACAGGACCAGCGCCGAGAAGAACAGCAGGCGATAGTGGGTGGTGCCCACGGCCGCTTCGGGCATTTCCACGCCAATGTTTGCGGACAGGGTGCGGAAGCCGGTAAAGATGCTGAGGTCCATGACTGCCGTGTTGCCGGTGGCCATCAGCACGATCATGGTTTCGCCCACCGCGCGCCCCATGCCGACCATGATGGCGGAGAAGATGCCCGGGCTGGCGGTCAGCAGCACCACGTACAAGAGGGTCTGCCAGGGTGTTGCGCCAAGTGCAAGCGATCCCGAGCTAAGGTGCTTGGGCACGCTGAACACCGCGTCCTCGGCGATCGAGAAAATGGTCGGAATCACCGCAAAGCCCATGGCTATACCCACCACCAGAGAGTTGCGCTGTTCGTAGGTAATGCCGAGCTCATTGGACAGCCAGTGCGGCATATTGCCGCCAAAGAAAGCCGCCTCGACCGGATGCCCCAACTGAATGGCAACGTAGAGGACCACTATGATGACGGGCACCAGCAACGCGGCTTCCCAGCCCGCACCGATTCCTGCGGTGAGTCGCTCTGGCAGCAAGTGCCAGAGGTAAGCTGCGATGACAAAGCTGAACGGCAGCATGAAAATCGCCATCAGCGTGCCGGCGAGGTTGTTATCGACCCAGGGAGCCAGCCACAGACCAGCAAGAAAGCCCAGGATCACAGTCGGCAGGGCTTCCATGATCTCGATCGACGGCTTCACCACGCTGCGCATCTTCGGCGACATGAAGTAGGCCGCGAAAATCGCGCCCAGCACCGCCAGCGGGACCGCCACCAGCATCGCGTAGAATGCCGCCTTGAGGGTGCCGAAGGTGAGCGGCGCAACGCTGAACTTGGGCTCGAAGTCGGACGTCGCAGCGGAAGACTGCCAGTTGTATTCCGGTTCCTGGTAGCTCTCGTACCAGACCTTCTGCCACAAGGACGAGAAGGAAATCTCGGGGAAGTCGTTCTCCACCCGGGCTGACTGGATGGTATCGCCCGCGCTCTCGACCATGATGGCATTGGCGCGCGGCGTGATGCCAACAACGCGCACCGGCTCGCTGCCGGTCGAGCGCGCAAGGAGCAGGCGATTGGAGGTCGCGTAATAGAGGCCGATATTGCCCTTGTCGTCACCGACCAGGAAACCCTTGCGGAAATGTTCCGGCGCGATCGTCGTGACGCGGCCGGCCATCGGCTTGAACGAGCGGATATGCGTCAGGTGATTGTTATTGTCGGCGTCGCGCACCTGGAACCACTGTGCCACCTTGCCCTTGTCGGTACCGATGATAAGCGAGAAGCCACCGCTCAGGATCGCTGCCGCGGTAATGCTCTCCCCTTCTGGCACCAGCGCAACCGTCTGCACCAGCCGTGGGCTTTTCTTGTCCATGACGTCGTAATGGCTGACATAGCGGCCGCCGTGCACCACATACAGATCGCGCTGCTTGACCTCCAGCAGGAGCTGGCTGATTTCCCCCCGCACTGGCGGCAATTCGATGCCGAAGCGTTCGGTTGTCACTTCACCCGTGATCATGTTGCTGTTGCTCTCGAAAGCAGCCATCACCAGACGGCCATCCTCGGTCAGTGCAACCGCCGCGGTATTCTCGCCGTTATGCTGCATGGTCAGGCGCTTCAGCGCCCGACCGGCCTCATCGACCAACAATGGCTCGCTTCCCGCCGGATAGGAAATGCTCGGCGTGATGGTGCGGATATCCTTTTCGTGATCGTCTGGATCCACCTGGAAGGTCACCTTGAAGTCCTGCTCCAGGACCAGCATGCGCCCATCGGACAGGCCATAGGCCACAGCCTGCTGGGACGGATCGCCCGCGGCAAAACTGCTGACGCCCACCGCTTCCGGCAGGGCAATTTTTGCCTCGGCCATGACGCGGCCATTACGTAAATCGAAAAAGGTGACGCTGCCGCGATCCGACATGCGCACGCCGATTTCGGCCTGCTCCTCCGAGGTCAGGTGCACACTGGCTTCCTGCGCGCCCTGGGGAAGGGTGAACTGTTGCAGATCGTCCATTTGTGCCGGCATGAATATCGGCACAACGACGCTGGCAAGATAGAAAAAAATGGCACTGATGGCGATGATCACGCTCAGACCGCCAAAGGTCATGACATGCCTGAATAGCCTGTCCCTGGTCATGCGCTTACCCGTGTAGCCGCCCACCTTACTGATGTTGGACTCAATCTTTTCCATGATTCACCGCGTATTTTTTTGTTTGCGCCGATTCCGGTGTTGTGGCGCATTATTAAAAGAAGGGTTGAGCCTTGCGTTCAACCCTTCCTGATGCCGGTGCCGAAGCACCTTATTTAATTTGACGAAGCTGCTTGAAAGACTCAATCAGCGCAACGGGACGACCTTCATCCTTGGTTTTCTTGTTAAGCGCATAAATCACGGTTTCACCCTTGGGGCCGGTACCGATTTCAGTGAATGTGAAGGTCACTTCCTTGTGATCCAGGTAATCCTTGAAATCCTTCCATTCGCCAAAAACGTAGAACCGTCCATCACGCATCACTTCACCATAGAAGGGTCCGGTGACTTCTTTTTTGCCGTCATAGAATTGCTCGGCGAGAGAAGGTTTGTTTAGATCGTCGGCCTCTTTTTTCTGGATGCCAAACACGACGGTCTCACCCTCCGGACCGGCACCGACACGGGTACGGGTGTAGATCAGTTCGCCGACGTCCAGGAACGCCAGATAATTTTTGGCGTCGGCAATCGGGTAAATCCGGCCGTTTTCATGGAACACCAGAAAGTAATTCTGGGTGGATGCCGTGGCAGTCTGGGCTGCCGGGGCCGTGGTGGCCGGTTTGCTCTCGGGCGCTTTGGCCGTGTTCGACTGGGTAGCGCAACCGCTCATCACACCGAGCGCGAGCACAGAAGTCAGGACATAAGGAAGGAATCGCTTGTTTTCCCGCATGATTTTAATCTCCGTTGGTATGTCGAGCCGGACGCATCCACATCCGGTGGATGCGTCCGGCTTGAATGGGCTACAGGGTTTAATTGATGCCCAGATCAACCAGCGCCTTGGCAGCCATCGCGGCGGGCATCGGCACGAAGCCATCCTTGATCACCACTTCCTGACCCTGCTTGGACAACACCAGCTTGACGAACTCGCGTTCCAGCGGAGCCAGCGGCTGGTTCGGGCGCTTGTTCACGTAGACATACAGCACGCGGGCCAGCGGATAGGTACCATCGATAGCGTGAACCGCATCAGCTTCGATGAAGGGCTCGCCATCTTTCTTGGACAACGGAAGTGCGCGCACGCCGGAGGTTTTGTAGCCAATGCCGGAGTAACCAATGGCGCCGACCTGGCCGGTGACGCTCTGCACCACCGATGCGGAACCCGGCTGCTCGGCGACGTTGCGCTTGAAGTCACCCTTGCACAACGCTTTTTCATTGTAATAGCCGTAGGTGCCGGACACCGAGTTGCGGCCGTACAGCGCGATGGTGCGGCTGGCCCATTCGCCGGTCATGCCGACCTGGCCCCAAGTGGTGATGTCTCCTGCGCCGCCGCACTTGCGGGTGGCGGAGAAGATCGCGTCAACCTGGGGAATCGACAGACCCTTGATGGGGTTGTCCTTGTTGACATACACGGCCAGGGCGTCGATCGCAACCGGCACCGGGGTCGGCTTGTAGCCGTATTTCTTCTCGAAGGCCTCGATTTCCTTGGCGTTCATCATGCGGCTCATCGGACCGAAGTTGGCTGCACCTTCGATCAGCGCGGGAGGCGCAGTGGAGGAGCCGGCACCCTGGATCTGGATGTTGACGTTGGGGTAATTGCGCTTGTAGGTTTCCGCCCACAGCGTCATCAGGTTATTCAGGGTGTCAGAACCAACGCTGGTGAAGTTTCCGGAAACGCCGCTGGCCTTCTGGTAAGTCGGCAGGGCGGGATCGACCTTGACGGCTTGGGCCAGCGCGGCATGGCTAACCAACGAGCACGCCAGGAGGCCAAGTGTGGCAACAATTTTTTTCTGAACCATATGCGTAATCTCCAATTAAATAATAAGGAGTTGGGTTTTTCCAATTCCAGAACAGCGCGGACGATCAACTTCCATCGTTGAGCCATCGTTGACAATATGGGTTAACGATTACAGTTTTGTGACGACTCCTGTTTTTTTGGAGCCAAGTCCGGCCATATCCCCCCAGCCAAGGAAAATAAAGAAGCGGTGATCGGCTTCTCCGCATCAACGTCCCCGACACGCGCTACTCCCATGCGCAGCATGGAGGGGGAATTCAGCGCGCTCAACCTGTTGCACCTGATGCACGTGGGCGTCCGCAGCTTCGACACCGGCGCCAGCCTGGACAAGGAATACGACGTAGCCAAGCCATGCGTCGGAACAAGCCATGAGCGTGCTGCCCGAAGCCTATTTGAAGCTCGCCCTGCCGCTGACCGACAACGCATTGAAGCGTGCCGGTGACATTGCTGTAATATATTTCTGTTCTTATAAACTCCTATAAAGTTATTCAAATCCATAAATTAGATAGAGAAGCTACATCATGTTGTCATCCGTAACGCTACCCAATCACAAGCGCAATAGTGGATTCACTCTGCTGGAACTATTGGTGGTGTTGGTCATATTGGGGTTGCTTGCAGGATATGTCGCACCGAAGTACTTTTCGCAGATAGGCAAGTCCGAAGTTAAAACTGCACGGGCGCAGGTCATTGCACTGGAAAAGGCGCTCGATCAGTACCGAATCGACACCGGGCGTTACCCCAGCACCGAACAGGGATTGGCAGCGCTGAACACCAAGCCCGCCGACGAGACGCGCTGGGAAGGCCCTTATCTGAAAAAAGCCGTGCCCGACGACCCTTGGGGCAAGCCGTATCAATACAGGATGCCGGGCGAACACGGTGAAGTGGACATTTATTCCTTTGGTCGCGACGGCACAGCGGGTGGCAGCGACGATGGTGCAGACATCGGAAACTGGTAAGCAGCCCACGCCATGCGCTATCAGGTAAAAGCCTTGCGCCCCGGAGCCGGTGTAACCGTGCTGATGATGGAGGCCATCGACGAGAGCGAGGCTGCCGTACGACTGCAACGTGAAGGCGCACAGGTGCTTTCCATTGTTGCTGTGCGTCATGGCTGGCTGGCTGCGCGGCGGGCGCGCTTTCCGCTGTTGCTGTTTTCCCAGGAATTGATCGCGCTGCTGGACGCCGGGCTAACCCTGACGGAATCGCTGGAAACCCTGGCCGAAAAAGAGAGCCGCCCCGAATCGCGCCAATTGATCGAACGCCTGCTGGTCACCATGCGCGAGGGCCGGCCATTCTCGGCGGCGCTGGCCGCGCAGGGCGAAACATTTTTTCCCCCTTTATATGCCGCCACAGTACGCGCAGCCGAAAGCACGGGCGACCTCTCGCCCGCCCTCACCCGCTATGTCGGCTATCAAAACCAGATCGATACGGTGAAGAAAAAAGTCCTGTCGGCGTCTATCTATCCCCTGCTGCTGATCGGTGTCGGCACCCTGGTGATCGGTTTTCTACTGGGCTATGTGGTGCCGCGATTTGCCTCGGTGTATGCCGATGCCGGGCGCGATCTGCCCTGGATGTCGCGCGCCTTGTTAAGCTGGGGCGAGGCAGTGCAGGCGCACGGGGTCTTGATCGCGCTTGGGGCGCTTGGGCTCATCGCAGGTTTGGGCATCGCGCTTGCACAGCCGGTCACCCGCGCCGCACTCACCCGGCTGGCCTGGCGCACGCCCGGCATTGGCGAGCACCTGCGCACGTTTGAACTGGCACGGTTTTATCGCAGCATCGGCATGTTGCTCTCAGGTGGCATCCCCATTGTGTCAGCGCTCGGCATGGTCTCGGGGCTGCTTTCCGCGCAACTGCGCAGCGGCGCGGGCA
Organism: Thiobacillus sp.; assembly: GCA_018780025.1. Lineage (GTDB taxonomy): Bacteria > Pseudomonadota > Gammaproteobacteria > Burkholderiales > Thiobacillaceae > Thiobacillus. The sequence continues at coordinate 6,172 of JADMKH010000226.1, read as the reverse complement.
TCACGATAGAAGCCATGCGCCGCGGCGAAACCATATCGGCGGCGTTTGCTCGCGGCGAGCTGACCACACCGGTGGCCGCCCGCTTGCTACGGGTGGGAGAAAAAAGCGGGCGCATGGGCGAGATGATGGATCGCATTGCAATTTTTCACGATGAGGAAATGGCACGCTGGGTAGACTGGTTCACTCGACTGTTCGAACCCTTGCTGATGATATTTATCGGTCTGACAATTGGATTAATCGTGGTGCTGCTGTATATGCCGATTTTCGAACTCGCGGGGTCTATCCAGTGAACGCGCCGCTCCCTGCCCTCACCTCCGCCAGCCTGGCCGCGCTGCGCAACGAAGCGCGGGCGGCAGGACAGCCGGTGGTACAACGACTGCAAGAGCAATTCGGCCTCGAAGCTGACGCAACCCTGCATCTATTGGCGGCACACAGTCATCACCCTGCATTTGACATGGCGGCGCTGAATGCATTGACGGTCGATTTTGGGAAATTGAGTTTCAATGAGGCCGCCCGCCGCCACTGCCTCGCCGCGCGCGATGCCGATGCACAACTCTGGCTGCTGCTGTCCGACCCATGGGACAACGCCGCACGTGCCTATGCCGCGCATGTGCTGGGTGCGCCGTTCAAGCCTGGACTGGCGCATCCTGCCGACCTCGCCGCCTTGATGGCGCGGCACGAAGAAGGACTGCGTGCGATGGAGGGTGTGGGGGATGGTGGCACGCACACCAGGCTGGATTCGGGGGCGGAGGCCTTATCCTTTGCCAGCATCGCCGAAGATACCAGCCCGGTGGTGCGTCTGGTGCGCTCTACCCTGTACGACGCGTTGAAAGCAGGGGCATCCGACATCCATCTGGAAACCGACACGCGCGGTTTGACGGTGAAATACCGCATTGACGGCGTGCTCTTGCACATTGCGCAGATACCCGGCGTTGAAACGGCCGAACAGGCCGTATCGCGCATCAAGGTGATGTCCGAACTCGACATTGCCGAGCGTCGCGTGCCGCAGGATGGCCGCTTCAAGGTGGCGATTCAGGGACGCGAAGTCGATGTTCGCGTCTCCATCATGCCGAGCGTATTCGGCGAGGACGCCGTGCTGCGCATCCTCGACCGCCAGGCACTGTCGGAAGAATTGAGCGGGCTGACGCTGGAAGGCCTGGGTTACGCCGGCATCACGCTGGCACGCATCCGCAAGCTGGCCGCCGAACCCTACGGCATGCTGCTCGTCACCGGGCCCACCGGCTCGGGCAAAACGACCACGCTGTATGCGGCCATTTCCGAAATCAATCACGGCCACGACAAGATCATCACCATCGAAGATCCGGTCGAATACCAGTTGCCGGGGGTGTTGCAGATTCCCGTCAACGAGAAAAAAGGCCTCACCTTTGCGCGCGGTCTGCGCTCGATCCTGCGGCACGACCCGGACAAAATCATGGTCGGCGAAATCCGCGACGCCGACACCGCGCAAATCGCCGTGCAGTCTGCGCTCACCGGCCATCTGGTGTTCACCACTGTTCACGCCAACAACGTGTTTGACGTCATCGGCCGTTTTATCCATATGGGTGTCGATCCCTACAGTTTCGTTTCGGCCTTGAACGGCATCGTCGCGCAGCGGCTGCTGCGGATCAATTGCCCGCATTGCGCGGCGGCGGTGACGCCGACCGACGAACTGCTGGAACTGTCGGGGCTGAGCCGGGGTAAAACGCGCGACTACGTATTTCGCCAGGGCAGTGGCTGCGGCCATTGTCGCGGCAGCGGCTACAAAGGCCGGCGCGCAATCGCCGAGATTCTGCTGCTCACCGACGAATTGCGCGAGCTGATCGTGGCGCGCGCGCCAATTGGCCAGATCAAGGAAGCCGCGGTACGCGGCGGCACCCGAAATCTGCGCGAAGCGGCACTTGCACTGGTGAAATCGGGCGATACCACACTGGAGGAGATCAACCGTGTCACTTTGGTCGGCTGAAACACTGCGTATTGCACTCGCGCCTGGCGAAGTCGCGTTACGACGCTCACGTGGCGAACCCACCAGCCGCGTGCTCACCACGGGCGAACGCGGTGCGGCGAGTTTGCTGCTCCTGCTGGACGATGCCCTGTCCGATCCAGCCTGGCACAGTCGCCGGGTTGAGGTGGTGCTGTCGCAGCACTTTGTGCGCCATGTGCTCACCCCATCACCTGGCAAAGTGCTTTCGCGCATCGAAGAACAGGCCCTGGTAGCCGCCAGCCTGCGCGAAATATACGGCGACGAAGTCAGCCAGTGGCGGATTCAGGTGCTTAGCCAGCCCCCCCGACAGGGTCTGGTTGGCGCAGCGGTAGACGAATCGTTCGCGCAGCAGCTGGATGCCCTGCTGGCTCGCCATGGTTGTCGCGATGTGACGATCAACCCGCTTGTCAGCCTGGCCGCACGCCGCCTGCCGAAAAACTTTCAGGGCTGGTGGGTGCTGGCGGAGCCAGGCTGGATGAGCCTGTTTGGCAAGGCGAATGGGGCCTGGCAACACTTCGTCGGACAGCCCATTGATGACAACTGGGCCGCATCCCTGCCCGAACTGATCGAGCGCGAGGCCGGCTTAAAAGCGCCCCCCCTTCCTGCTGCAGTATGGGTTCAGGCACTCGGCATCGGCGCGGTTTCAACACCCGCACCCAACAACGGCAATTGGCATATGCTGCCGCAAAACAGCCAGACCCGTGGCACGCTGGCCCTGGCGGAGATATAACAATGACGCGGCTTGAGTTTGATTTTCATGCACGGCCCCTTCAGCCGGGCAAACTGGGCATAGTCCTGGCGATTGTCGGGGCTGCATCACTGCTCTGGGTCTGGAGCAATTTGCAGGCGGCGCGTGCAACCGAAGCCGGGCTGGCTGCGCATATCGCCAACATCGAGCAGGCCCGTCCGCACAAAAGAACCAAGCCTGTCGTGCCTGCCGAAAACCCCGGTCAGGCCGCACGGGCACATATCGCGTCACAAATGGACTATTCCTGGGAACCTGCGTTCGCGGCGCTGGCCGCTGCGCACAGCAGCAAGATCGCACTGGTTTCAATGGAAGCATCGCAGGCCAAATCGCAAATAAAACTGGTGGTTGAAGCGCGGCATCTGGCCGATGCCGTCACCTATATCGACGCACTCCAGCAGCAGCCGGGGGTCAAGCGCGCCGCGCTCGTCCAGCACGAGGTGCGGATGGAGGATGCGCAAAAGCCGGTGCGTTTCAACGTCGTGGTGGAATTGGGAACATGAATACGCTTTGGTGGCACATCAATCAATGGGCACGGCGTATCGGTGCCGCCGGGCTGGTGGGGCTGGGCCTGCTGATCGCCGCACTGCTGCTGCAGTTGACCCAGGTCGAACCCACGCAGCGGGCGGCCATAGCCCAACGCGAAAGGCTGACCCAATTGCAGCTGGATGCGGCCGTTCAGGATTCGACACCTGCACCGGTTCCGTTCAACCCGTTGGCGATGCTGCCGCCAACAGGCGAAGCCGCGCAACTGATTGGCGAACTGGAGCGCATGGCGCAGGCGCACGGGCTGGAACTCCCGAGCGGCCAGTACAGCGTCACTCCGCTCACCGCCACCTCGCTTTTACGCTGGCAGCTCATATTGCCCGTTGAAGCGCCTTATCCGGCCTTGCACGCTTTTATCGCAACCGCGCTGGAACGCCTGCCCAACCTGACGCTGGACGAATTGAAACTCAAACGCGAACGTATCGAAGACGAAACACTGCAAGCGGATTTACGCCTGAGCCTGTTTGTGGAGACGGCGCCATGACTGGCAGACAACGCCGAACTGTCCTGTTTCTAGCGCTGGCCGGGGTGGCGGCATGGTCAATCTGGCTGGCGAGCAACGAGTCTTCCAGCGATGCTGAAGAGCGTCCGGACAAAGTGACTGAACCCAGGGTGCGCAACAATTCGGCTTCCCCTGTGGCGATCAGTCCAGCCCCCCTTCTGACCCCAGCCCAAAACCGGGAAACGCAGCCGCGGCTGGCGCTCGCGCGCGCCAACCTGTTTCCCGAGCAGACCTGGTTCGTCCCCCCGCCGCCGCCTCCGCCGCCGCCTTATGTCGCCCCCCCGCCGCCGCAAGCTCCCGCCCTGCCCTTCGGCTACATGGGGCGCTGGCAGGAAGCCGGCCAGACGACGTATTACCTGGTGCGCGGCACGCAGCCGTTGAGCGTGCGCGCAGGCCAGGTGCTCGACGGGGTGTGGCAGCTCGAACCGGTGAGCGGCGGCATCCTGAATTTCACTTATTTACCGCTGAACCAAACGCGCAGCTTGCGCACAGGAGATTGAGTTGCAGCCCACCCGCACTGTTTATCTAACCGCTGCACTGCTCGCGCTGAGTCTGGCCGGCTGTGCTTCGACCGGCCTCAAAGAAGGGCGCGAACTGATCGCAGCAGGTAAAGCCGAAGAAGGCCTGAGTCGCCTGCGTGCCGAACTCGACAAGTCGCCCGACAACATCGAGATCAAGGCCTATTACCACACCCAGCGCGAACGTCTCGGCAGCCAGTTGCTGGTTCAGGCACAGCAGGATCTGGATGCGGCACGGTTCGATGCAGCTGAATCCAGGCTGCAAAAAGTATTGTCCATCCATCCTGAAAATCCACGCGCACGCACCCTGCTCAACAACCTGGCCACTACGCGTCAGCACCAGCGGGATATGCAGGCTGCACAAAAAGCGCTCGCAGCGGGTCGGCTCGAAGAAGCAACCCAGACCGCACGCCAAGTCCTGGCGCAAGCACCCGGCCATGCCGACGCGCTGGCAATGTTGCAACAAATTCAATCAACGCACAGCGCGGAAGAGCTCAACCCGCGCGAGCTTGGCGCAGCCTACCGCAAGCCGATCACGCTGGAATTTCGCGACGCGCCGCTGCGCAATGTGTTCGACATGATCGCGCGGCAGTCAGGCATCAACTTCATCTTCGACAAGGATGTGCGACTGGACACCAAAACGACGCTGTTCGCGCGTAACACACCGATCGCCGAAGCGGTAGACATGTTGTTGACGACCGGTCAACTGGCGAAAAAGGTCGTCAACACCAATACGCTGCTGGTTTATCCCGACCTGCCGCAAAAACAGAAGGCGTACCAGGAACTGCTGGTGAAAAGCTTTTATCTCGGCAACGCCGACGCCAAAGTCACGATGGCGATGCTGCGCACGCTGATCAAGGCCCGCGACCTGTTTGTGGACGAGCGGCTGAACATGCTCATCATGCGCGACACCCCAGAAGCCATCCGCCTGGCGGAAAAAATCATCGCCGTGCAGGACTTGGCCGAGCCGGAAGTGATGCTGGATGTCGAAGTGCTTGAAATCAAGCGCGGACGACTGCTGGATCTGGGGATACAGTATCCCAATCAATTCAGTCTGTTGAACTTGCCGCCTGCGACCAGTTCGACCCTCGTTGACGGCATCGTCACCAATACCACGCCTGCGGCTTCCGTTTTGACACTGGAAAGTCTGAGAAGCATCGCGCGCAGCGATATCGCCATCAGTCCCACGCCAACAGTCAACTTTCGTAAAGACGACAGCGACGTCAACATCCTCGCCAACCCGCGCATCCGGGTGAAAAACCGCGAAAAGGCCAAGATCCACATCGGCGACAAGGTGCCGGTCATCACCTCCAATACCACCGCAACCGGTGTGATTTCGGAATCCGTATCGTATCTCGACGTGGGTTTGAAGCTGGATGTCGAACCCAGCGTGCTGATGCGCGATGATGTGCAGATCAAGGTCGGGCTGGAAGTGTCCAACATCGTACGCGAGATCCGCAGCAACAGTGGCACCCTCACCTACCAGATCGGCACCCGCAATGCAGGGACTACCCTGCGCCTGAAAGATGGCGAAACCCAGGTATTGGACGGGCTGATCTCGGACGAGGACCGCAGCACCGCCAGCCGCATTCCGGGTCTCGGCGACCTGCCGTTGCTGGGTCGCCTGTTCTCCAGCCAGCGCGACGAGCGCAGCAAAACCGAGATCGTGTTGCTGATCACACCGCGTGTGTTGCGTAGCGACGCTACCCGGCATCCGGCACTGACCGAGTTCCGCGGCGGCACCGAAAACTCGATCGGCGGCGGACTGGCAGCGCCGTATTCGGCGTCATTCGAGCAAACACCTCCCGTGCTGCTACCTGCGACCCCCAACCCGCCGGCTGATTCGACGAATGAAAACCCCGCTCCTGAATCGGGCGCAG
>JADMKH010000009.1 GCA_018780025.1 Thiobacillus sp. | reverse complement strand
CCAGCATGAGTCATGAGTTGCGTACCCCGCTCAATGCCATACTGGGTTTCGCCCAGCTGCTGGAGGCCGGTTCGCCGCCGCCAACGGCCGCCCAGACTGTCAGGCTGCACCAGATCATCAAGGCGGGATGGTATTTGCTGGAACTGATCAACGAAATCCTCGATCTCGCGGTGATCGAGTCCGGCCAGCTCTCGCTGTCGCGAGAAGCCGTGTCGTTGATCGATGTCATGCGCGAATGCCAGGCCATGATCGAACCGCAGGCGCAACAACGCGGTATTCATATAGATTTCCTGCCGTTCGACCACACCTGGTTTGCCAATGCCGATCGAACGCGCGTCAAGCAGGTTCTGATCAACCTGCTCTCCAATGCAATCAAATACAACCGCAAGCTTGGAACCGTTAAAGTGGCCTGTACCGCGAGCATGCCGGACCGCTTGCGCATCAGCATCAAGGACAGCGGTGAGGGATTGTCTGTAGAAAAAATGGCGCAGCTATTCCAGCCGTTCAATCGTCTCGGACAAGAAACGGGTGGCGAGGAAGGGACGGGCATCGGCCTGGTGGTCACCAAGCGGCTGGTCGAGCTGATGGGAGGCACAATCGGCGTGGAAAGCACGGTTGGCGTAGGCAGCGAATTCTGGATCGAGCTGGTCGTGGACGTTGCGCCACAGCTTGCCGCCGGAAGCACCATGCCAGTGGAGCTTGAGCCGCAAGCTCAGGGAAACGCGGCACTGCGCACCCTGCTTTATGTGGAAGACAATCCGGCCAACCTGATGCTGGTCGAGCAAATCATCGAGGCCCATACCCATATCCGCATGCTGAGTGCGCGCGATGGCAATCTCGGCGTTCAGTTGGCGCGCACCCATCTCCCGGATGTCATCCTGATGGATATCAATTTGCCCGGGATCAACGGTATCGAAGCGCTGAAGGTTTTACGCGCCGACCCGGCAACGGCACACATTCCGGTCATTGCGCTTAGCGCCAATGCCATGCCTGGCGATGTCGCGAAGGGCCTGGCAACGGGATTTTTCCGCTATCTGACCAAGCCAATCAAAATTGACGAATTCATGAAAGCGCTGGATAGCGCGCTGGAGCATGAGGAAACAGCGCCAGGTCGCGCAGATCGTTCGAGGCCGCGCGATGATTAGTCGCGACGATATGCTGAATGCCAGCATTCTGATCGTCGACGATCTGGAAACCAATGTGCTGTTGCTGGAGCAGATGCTGAGCACAGCCGGCTATCGCTGCGTGACATCGACGATGGATCCGCGTGTTGTGTGTGATCTGCATCGCGACAACCAGTACGACCTGATCCTGCTCGACCTGCAGATGCCCGGCATGGACGGCTTCCAGGTGATGGAGGACCTGAAGGAAATTGAGGCCGACGGCTACCTTCCCGTCCTCGCAATCACGGCCCAGCCGGGCCACAAGCTGCGGGCGCTGGCTGCGGGCGCGAAGGATTTCATCGCCAAACCCTTTGATTTCATGGAAGCCAGGACGCGCATCCACAACCTGCTGGAGGTGCGCTTGTTGTACAAGCAGCTCGAGCAATACAGCCGCGCGCTGGAGTCCATGGCGATGCACGACGCATTGACCGGGCTGCCGAATAGACGGCTTTTAACTGACCGGCTCTCGTTGGCCATCGCGCATGCGCACAGAAACACGAGCGCCATGGCGGTGATGTATCTGGATCTGGACGGCTTCAAGCAGATCAACGACAACCTGGGCCACGACGCGGGGGACATGCTGCTGAAGATGGTCGCCGGGCGCCTGGTGGCCGCGGTGCGTCAAGAGGATACGGTGGCGCGCATGGGGGGCGACGAATTCGTGATCGGCTTGTGGGAAATAAGCCATGCCGACGGTGTCGTCAGGCTGGTGTCAAAAGTGATCCAGGCCGTATCACAACCCTATCGCATTCAAGGCCGCAGCGTGAGCATTACTGCCAGTGTCGGCGTGAGCATTTATCCCCTGCATGGCGAGGCAGTCGAGACGCTGATGAAGAGCGCGGATCTGGCCCTGTATGAGGCCAAGCACGCAGGCAAGAACGACTACCGCTTCGCGGTGTGCAGCGACCTGTTGGCGATGGGGGGTGACGTAAGTGGACCTCACAGGATTGAGTCACAGGCCTAATGAAACAAACCGGACGGATACCATGATCAGCGAGCAAGAAATACTTAACGCCAATATTCTGATCGTGGACGATCAGGAAGCCAATGTGCGGCTGCTGGAGGAAATGCTGCGTGAAGTGGGCTACCAGCGCATGACGTCGACGATGGATCCGCATACCGTCTGCGCGCTGCATCGCGCCAACCACTACGACCTGATCCTGCTCGACCTGCAGATGCCCGGCATGGATGGATTTCAGGTGATGGAAGGGCTCAAGACTAACGATACCGACGGCTATCTGCCGGTCCTCGTGATCACGGCCCAACCGGGTCACAAGCTGCGCGCGCTGCAGGCCGGCGCCAAGGATTTCATCGGCAAGCCGTTCGATCTGGTCGAAGTCAGGACGCGCATCCGCAACATGCTGGAAGTGCGGCTGCTGTACAAAAAGCTCGAAAATTACAACAAGGTGCTGGAGCAAACGGTGCAGGAGCGAACCGCCGAACTGCGCGAAAGCGAAGCCCGTTACCGCAGCCTGACCGAACTGGCTTCCGACTGGTATTGGGAGCAGGACGAGAACATGAACTTCACCAAGGTGTCCGGCCCGGTGCTGGAAATGCTCGGAATCCGGGTCGATGCCCTGGCGGGCAATGCGCGCGAGGACGCGGATGCGGGCTGGAATGAAACCGAGCGGAAGACACTGCAGGCCACCATCGCCGCCCGGCAGCCGTTCCTGGATTTCGTCTTTCACCGCGTCAACGCCGATGGCTCGCGTCAACAGTTTCAGGTGAGCGGGGAGCCGATGTTCAATCAGTCCAGCCGCTTTGTCGGATACCGCGGAATCGGCGTGGAACTTACCGCAAAGAAATAGAACCCAGGATCCCGACTGCCAGCGATGTCATCAATTCATAACCCGAGTCAGAATCACCTGCTTGCCGCGCTGCCCGCGGCGGAATTCGATGCCCTCGCCGCGCATCTGGAGTGGGTCCCGTTGCGGCTCGGTGAAAGCCTCTACGAACCCGGCGAAAAATTGCAGCACGCCTATTTTCCCACTACCGCCATCGTCTCGCTGCACTATGTGACGGAATCGGGCGCCTCGGCTGAAACGGCGGGGGTGGGCAATGAAGGCGTCGTCGGGGTGTCTCTTTTCATGGGCGGGGAGACCACGTCCAGCTCGGCCGTGGTGCAGACCGCAGGCCACGCCTACCGCATGGAGGGGCAGCGGCTGAAGGATGAATTCAATCGCGCTGGCTTGATGCAGCGCCTGTTGCTGCGCTACACCCAGGCGCTGCTGACGCAGATGGCGCAGACGGCGGTGTGCAACCGGCATCATTCGCTGGAGCAGCAGCTGTGCCGCTGGCTGTTGTTGACGCTCGATCGATTGCCAACCAACGAGCTGATCATGACGCAGGAACTGGTCGCCAGCATGCTGGGCGTGCGGCGCGAAGGCATTACGGAGGCAGCCGGAAAATTGCAGCGCGCCGGGTTGATCAGTTACCGCCGCGGCCACATTTCAGTGCTTGACCGGCATGGACTGGAGACCCATGCGTGCGAGTGCTACGGCGTGGTCAAGAAGGAATTGGCCCGTCTGCTGCCCGATGTGCAGTATCGTCAGGACAGCGCGGCGACAGACCGATAACCGCCAATCAGCCCCCCTGGTTTTTCAGTTGATGGTCGAATTCAACTATAGCGTTGCCACGGCGACACCGGAGTATTTTGAAATCAACCTCAACGCCAGGGACGGCCCACTGGGCACCAGCGATTTTATTATCCGGCTGGAAGCCGTGGCCTTCCCGAACGCCAAATTTTTTTTGCATCTGACGTATTCCTACGCCATCAATATTTCCGGACGGCTGGCCATGCAGACCTATCTCGGGACTGTCGGCAGCCACAAAGTGGGATTCACCGTGATCGGCAAGCAGGCCGATGGCAAGCCCGACTATATCCGTGGAGTGCGTGGCCTGATGGAGCGCAACACGATGCGTTATTACCTCGCAATCGATAGTTTCCTGGGGGCGACCCGCACCGCGCCGGCCGTGCGATTCGAGAAACGCTTGCAGAACTGGTTTACGGCTGCCGAGCGGTATCCGCGGCAGTTGCACGAGATGTATCGGCGGACTTATGTCGAGATGAAACGGGCCGAGCATGTGCGGCAGCAAACGGCGCATTAGCACCAGGTCAGGATGGTCTCTGGGACCGTCATCCTGTTCCGGTTCGCGACACCAGAAATTGCGGATGTATTGTGTGCGCCACCGTACCGACGGTATATTTGGAAGCGATTAAGCTTGGATTCAAATTCGGGACTTTCGTCAACACGCCCGGTTTGTTGCCACACGGTTTGCGTTCAAGCGGTGGGGACGGATGAGAAGGGCTCGACTGGAAATTTCTCCAACTGGGTGACGAGCGGAAGGCGTCTGAAATGAATTGGAATATTGCAGCAGGCAACTGGAAGCAGTTCAAGGGCCAGGTAGGGAATCTGTGCGTCAGGCAGGATTTTTAACAACAGGAGAACTAATATGAAACGTTTACTCATTGCAGCAGCACTCACCATCGCCGCAGCCTCCCCGGCACTCGCGGCCGATGTCGGCGTGTCGATCAGCATCGGCGACCCCGGCTTCTATGGCCGCATCGACATCGGCGACTATCCCCGGCCGCGACTGGTTTATAGCGAGCCGCGTGTGATTTATCGGGAAGCGGCACGAGAGCCGATCTATCTGCATGTGCCCCCCGGCCCCGCGAAGAACTGGCGCAAACACTGCGGTAAATATGATGCCTGCGGCGAGCGGGTCTATTTTGTTCAGGACAGCTGGTACAACCAGGTGTACGTCCCGCGTTACCAGGAACGCCATGATGATCGCCGGAGTAATCGTCATGAAGAGCGCCGCGATAAGCCTCAGAAGGATCGAAACGACAGCCACGGGCACGGCCACGATCGGAATAATGGCCGGCATTAATACGGTATGGGTGTAGCTGTCTGCTTCTGCGTGTGATCGCGAACAGGCTTTTCAAGCGTATCGCCGGTTCATCGCATTGTTGACGCAGACGCCCGCTCCGCACACATTCACGCACGACAAAACAAGGCCAGAAGCGGGGTAATCGCTTCTGGCCTTGTCGTTTCTGCCCTACCCGGGATCAGGGGGGATCAAGCTGCTTCCAACGAAATATCGCGTTATGTGCGATGGCGAACGGAACGGATTTGGTTTTGGGCGTATTTCTCTACTATTGATCCGGCATGCATTAAACAGGATTGCATGTGTAGGTCGGCAATACTTTGCCGACGCACGCTGCGGGCTGTCGGCAAAGTATTGCCGACCTACTCCCTCTCTCGGATAAAGGATGCCGGATCAATAATACTGATATTGCGCGTAGCGGCATACCGGTACGACCTGGGCAAGACGGCGCATTTTCCGGTGTGGATCGGTGCAGCGCCCGCGTTAGCGGTGCTGTGCGGTTGAAAATAATCAAGAGGGACAGCGCCCGGAAGATGCGCGTGATCAGTGAACCGCGTGACGCGGTGTGCTGTGCGGGCAGCAGGATTCCGCCGCGATGGCGGCAAGTCCGACGTACCTGCGTCCCCTGGCAACCCCAACCGGGGCAATGGCGACCGGTAGAAACCGGCGGCGTATTGAGGCGATGGCCCTGGCTGCTGGCCCAAGCCGCTTGAAACGCGAATACGGAATTTCGGTTGTGCTGCAATGGACACTTCGTCCTGAGGACATTTTTAATGTGGTTTTAGTAAATTAAATAGGAGTGAAAAACATGCTTGAAACGATTGCCGTCATCCTGATCATCCTGTGGTTACTGGGTCTGGTATCCGCGTACACCCTGGGTGGATTCATTCACATTCTTCTGGTCATCGCGGTTGTGGTGATCCTGCTGCGCCTTATCCGGCGCTGAGTGGCTTCGCCTGTTTACAGGACGCCGCTGGACAGGCGGTCGAAGCCGTCCCCACCCGGAAATGGCGGTCAACGATGACGGCAAGCCGGGTTGTTTAACTGGAGGTCACATCATGTTTAAAACGCGCAATGTCATACTCGTGCTGGGGGTGCTGATGTCCCCGCTGGCTTCTGCCGCGACGCAGGTGAGCATCGGGATCGGACTCCCGCATGTCAGCAGCACTTAAAACCATACGCTTTGCCATCGGCGCGTTCATCGGCCTGCTTGTTCTTGCCGCGATCGCCCTGCTGGTTTTTCTGGACGCCAACGCCTTCAAGCCCCGATTTGAAGCGGCTGTCTCGGAAATTTTCGGGATGGAGGTCAAGGTCGGCGGACGTCTGGGCGTTGGTCTTTTTCCAGGCTTGCGGGTCACCCTGGAGGACGTGCACATCCGCAACCGGGGGACGGAGGTCGCCACCGCAAGGGAGGCCAGAATAGGGATAGACTTCCTCAGCCTGCTCCACAGGCGCGTGCAGGTCGAGGCGATTGCGCTTGAACACCCGAGGGTCTTCATCGAGCGAGACCGCGATGGCAGGTTCAACTTCGAGCAATCAGCGACGGCCCGGGGCACGCTCCCTGACCTGAACCTGGCAAAAATATCCCTTTCAGGCGGGACGTTCCGCTACGTGGACAAGCAATCCGGGAGAGGGTTCGAGGCGGGTGACTGCAGCCTGGACGTGAGCCGGTTGCAGCTTACGGACAGGAATCGTCCGGGCATCATGAAGAATCTATCCTTCACTGCGGAAGCCGCCTGCGGAGCGATCCGGACCCGGGACTATGCCGCGTCCGGCCTGCGGTTTTCGGTTTCCGGGCAGCGCGGGGTGTTCGATTTCAAGCCGGTCACGATGCGCGTTTTCGATGGGCAGGGTTCGGGCAGCATCCGGGCGAGTTTTACCGGCGCGGTTCCTCTTTACCACGTTCGCTATTCGCTTTCACCGTTCCGCATCGAGGCATTCCTCAAGCACCTTGCGCCGCAGAAGATTGCAGAAGGGCCGATGGATTTTTCCGCGAACCTGTCGATGCAGGGGAAAACCGTGAACGAATTGAGACAGACCGCGCAGGGGCAGATCTCGCTGCGCGGCAAGCACCTCATCCTCAATGGCCGCGATCTCGATCGGGCGTTCGCCCGGTATGAATCGAGTCAAAACTTCAATCTCGTGGACGTGGCCGCGCTTCTCCTTGCCGGGCCGGCCGGTCTGGCGGTTACCAAAGGCTACAACTTTGCGAGCAACTTTCAGGGATCGGAGGGCCGCAGCGAGATCCGGACGCTCGTCTCCGACTGGATAGTCGAGCGCGGCGTGGCGCAGGCGCAGGATGTGGCCATGGCGACGAAGCAGAACCGGGTTGCCCTCAAGGGCAGGCTCGATTTCGTCAATGAGCGGTTCGACAATGTGACCGTGGCCTTGATCGACACCAGGGGCTGCGTCAGGGCGAAGCAAACCCTCCAGGGCGCCTTCAAAAAACCGGTGGTTGAAAATCCGGGCGTTATCACGTCGCTCAGCGGGCCGGTGGTCAAGCTGTTCAGGCAGGTTGAAAGCCTCTTTCCCGGCGGCGCGTGCGAAGTGTTCTACGCGGGTTCGGTCGCGTCGCCGATGTAAGGGGTTTGCTATCCGTGGATAGCCGGTCTGGTCAGGCAGGAGACGGTGCAGATGCCAGCAGGCGGGCCTGCGCAAAGTGTTGGCCGATATGGGCCCGGTTGGACAGATTGATGGCGGGCTGCCGCAATCAACCCGCCATCAACAGCGCGCGCGGTCACATCAGTGTGAGCGCGCGTGCTGCGATCCGTCACCCGTCATAGTCGGCCCATCAGCAGCAGAATAATGAGGATGATTACGACCAAACCCAATCCGCCACTGGGACCATAGCCCCAGCTCCTGCTGTGCGGCCAGGTCGGGATGACACCGATCAGCATCAGGATCAGAACAATCAACAGTATGGTTCCCAAACCCATGGGGCTCTCCTTGAGGGGTGAGTGAAATTAGTTGGCAGGCTCGGCCGGCACCACGATCACCGTGGTGGAATCGCCGGTCGCGCCGGTCTTGCCCTGATAGCCCGTTGCACCCTGTTCACCGGTCGCGCCCTGGTAGCCGGTTGAACCCTGGCTACCGGTCTCGCCCTGGGGACCTGCGGGGCCGGGAACCGCAACCGGCGTGGCCGGCACAGTAACGATGGTGGGCTTGTCGCAGGCAGCCAGGCTCAGGGTTGCGAGGAGCGCTGAAATCAGTATCGAACGGTTCATGGAAAATCCTTTTAAGGTTGTAGTAGAGGGGTGCGGATGGCTTTGACCCCACCGCGAACAGACCGGAACGGCATTGGCATGCCCTGTCCGATGGCTACACCATAGGCGCATGCCAGGCGCAGTTCCGTGCGCTGGCGAACACAGCAGAAAGTTTTCGTGGCGGCATTTTCGGCATTTGTTTCATGCCCGGGCAGCGTCGTGAAATCACCCTGGCGGGTGGGGTTCTGCAACGCGGCGATGCTGAGCCGGTTCTGTTCCGCAGCGCGCCAGTTATTGGGTCGGGAGGGCGGGTGATTTTGCTATGTGCGGACCCGTACAGACTTCGGCTTGATGGTCCGCCATATTGATCACTCGGAGCGCGGCACGCCTGAATGCCACAAAGCGAGGATTTGCATCCTCAAGGCGGGCGGCCGTGATTCCACAGTATTTCCGGCCCGAGCCGGCCTTCGATCTACATAATTTCTTACAGGGAATATCAATGAATACGCTTTTGAGAAACATCCTGACTGGAGTCGGTGTGGCTTTCGCCACGCACGCGGCTGCCGAGGTCACTTTTTATGAATACGAAAGCTTTCAGGGCCGCGCTTTCACCACGGAAAAACAGATAGGCAATTTCAGTCGCAGCGGCCTGGATAATCACGCCGCCTCGGCCGAGGTGCAAAGCGATCGCTGGGAGGTGTGCGAGGCCGCCCGGTTCAAGGGTCACTGCGTGGTTTTGCGCCCAGGCCGGTATCCATCGCTGGCTGCAATGGGCTTGAACGATCATGTCTCTTCGGTGCGCATGGTTAGCCGAGGTGCGAGCATTGATGATGATCGTTACGCGCCGGCTCCGGTTGCCGTCTACGATTACCGCCGACGTAACAATGAGCGGCTGTATGAGGCGAACGTCACCTCGGTTCACGCCGTGCTCGGCACACCCGAACAGCGATGCTGGGTCGAAAGCGAGCAAGTCATTGAGGAACGTCGTCGCGTCAATGTGCCCGGTGCGATCGTCGGGGCCGTCATTGGCGGCATTCTCGGCCATCAGGTTGGGGGCGGACGCGGTCAGGATATTGCCACGGCCGGCGGCGCAGTCGCGGGGGCCGCAGTCGGCGCCAACGTGGGCCGCAATACTGGTGGACAGCAGGTTACCACCCGGGACATCCAGCGATGCGAAAACCTGCCCAGCCAGGCCCGGCCCGACTATTGGGAGGTTACCTACAGCTTCCGCGGCCAGGTACATCACATGCAGATGAGCGCACCTCCCGGCGCCACCGTGACCGTTAACGGGCGGGGTGAGCCCAGGGCGTAACGCCTGACCCACCGGCCTCCATGCAATCCGTAGCGTATGCCGTGAGATGGGCTGCGGCTGGGAAGGAACCTGCGCGCAAGCCGATGGTCCCTGTTAATCCAGGGGCCGTGGCAAGCCGCACAACGATAAGAGAATCCGGTTTGGCGGGTGGGTTGCGTCACCGCATGGCGGAAACCAGGCGGGACGCAACCGGTCATTTGGAGGTGAGTCTGGCGCACACGCGGCGATACGTCTGCGTGCATCAACGCCAGGCCGCCGCACAAGAATCACATCATCATGAGGGGAAATAAATGTCCAGTGTTGGTTATCACGAACCTGTAGAAGAGTTGTCCGCTGAAACGCGCGACATGCACAGAGCGATTGTTTCCTTGATGGAAGAACTGGAAGCCGTGGATTGGTACAACCAGCGCGCGGACGCCTGCAAGGACATGGCGCTCAAGGCCATTCTTGAGCACAACCGGGACGAGGAAAAAGAGCATGCCGCGATGGTGCTGGAATGGATTCGGCGCAGGGATCCACGGTTTTCCAAAGAACTTCATGAATACCTGTTTACCAAAAAACCGATTGCGCACAAGCCTGCGGATGCCTAGACATTTGCTGTCGCGCTTGCGATGCAGCCCGGACAGTGACCCCGCACTATGTTCGTCAACGCACAGACGCTGGCAGCTCTTGCGACTACGCTGTCCCTACGGTATCGACACGGGCAAGGCACTGAACCCCGCCGGGTTGAACTGAAAGACTAGATCAGATCGTGACAGGTAGCGGTTTGTCGATTTGAGGCTAGAGTCAAATAGTCCGTTTTGCTTACATTTGGAGTATTAACCATGAACCCATTCAGCAAGTATCTTTCCGCAGCTTTTCTGGCCGTCGCGCTGGTATCCGTCGTGGGGTGTGCGTCAACTTCCCAGCACGCAGGAACCGGCGAATACATCGATGACAGCGTCATCACCACCAAGGTGAAAGCGGCCATTCTAAAAGAGCCCAGCCTGAAGGTTGCTGAAATCAACGTCGAGACATTCAAGGGCGTGGTTCAACTGAGCGGCTTCGTACATACCGCTGCCGACATCCCCAAGGCGATTGAAGTTGCGCGCAGCGTCAAGGGCGTAACCTCCGTCAAGAACGACATGCGACTCAAGTGAACGGTTGTCGACGCTCAAGCGATGGAATTTAACGCTTGAGTTTTTTGCACGATGAATGAAAGGTGAACTCATGAATACCAAAAGCATGTCTACGGATACAAATGACGTGACGAAAGAGCAGCTGATCCAGGACTTCAAGGTCGTGGTTGCGGATGCGGAAGCGCTGATCAAGGCCACAGCCGGCCAGGGTGGCGAGGCCGTGGCCGCGATGCGCGCCAAGGCCGAAGCGTCACTTGCTGCGGCAAAGGAAAAAATGAGCGAAGCCCAGGCAGCGCTGCTGGTCAGGACCCGCGCCGCCGCCAAGGCGACGGATGAGTATGTCCATGTGCACCCGTGGCAGGCCATAGGCGTCGGCACAGCGGTTGGGTTGCTGGTTGGCCTGTTGATTGCCCGGCGCTAAGCCAAGTGATGGCTGAGGAATCGCAAGCTGCGCCTGAGGGATTGTTTGAATCCCTGAAGACGTTGTCAGTGAGTCTGGTCAGCATTGTTCATACCCGGCTTGAGCTGTTGTCCACGGACGTGGCTGAAGAGCGGGAGCAGCTGACCTCATTCCTGGTGCTGGTGCTGGTTGCGCTGGGGTGTTTCGGTGTGGGTGTCGTGTTGCTGGCGATGCTGGTTGTGGTCGCCTTCTGGGAGACGCATCGGCTGCTGGCGCTGGCCGGCATGACCGGGCTTTTTCTGGCGGCCGGCGTTGGCCTCGGGTGGTTTGCCATGCATCGGGTCAGAACCAAGCCGAGGTTATTTGAAGCGAGCCTGGCCGAGCTATCCAAAGACCGGCAGCAACTCCGGTCAGGATCATGAACAGAAAACTTGCCCGGCTGGCCGAACGTCGCCAGCAACTGGTGGCGCAGGCGGCCGCGCAACGAACCACCCTGGCGTATACCCTCGAACCGTGGCGCGCGCGCCTGGCGCGGGTGGACCGTGGGGTGGCCGTGTTGCGTTATATCAGGCGCCATCCCGTTTTAATGGTGGGCGCTTCGCTCCTGTTTGCAGCCTTGCGTCGGAGACGCGTCGGCAGATGGCTGCAGCATGGCTTGATGGTGTGGCAGCTTGGGCGTCGCTTGCGCGGAAATTGAGCATTACAAACCGGGCAATCAAAGCAAACGGCAGGACCCAGGCCGTTGACGCGAACGGGTCCGGCCTTATCTGAAATAGGCAACCGGAATAATCGAGAATAATGTCCTGCCAGGTTTGGGATCAAATATCACCCTCGCATTCGCTTCCCTCCCCCTTCGCGGTTATTCGACGCATGGCGGTTGCAGCCTGCTGCCTGCTCATGGGTGCGGGATGCGCAAGCATCCCCGACGCCGCGCGTGAACGCGAGATGAACACGTCTCGCGCACAGGCCGTGGCGTTCGATAACGCGCGCGGTCCTGTTTCGGCAACAAAGAGCTCAGCCATCATCAGGGAACTCAAGAGCGAATCCGGCAACATCGACATCCTGCAGAAACACTTGGCCCTGGAGCAGGCGATTAACGCCGACAGTCCGCTGGTGCTGGGCAACAAGCTGGTTCTGCTACAAGACGGGCCGGCGACTTATCAGGCCATGTTCGCGGCCATGCGAGCAGCCAGAGACCACATCAATCTTGAAACCTATATCTTCGAAGACGACGAGATCGGTAAACAGTTTGCAGATCTGTTGCTGGAAAAGCAGGCCGCGGGCGTTCAGGTCAATCTGATTTACGACAGCGTCGGTTGCCTGAATACACCCAGGGAATTTTTCGAGCGCCTGAGTGCCGGCGGCATCCAGGTGCTCGAGTTCAATCCAGTCAACCCCTTGGCCGGAAACAGGAAGACGTGGCTGCTCAACAATCGCGACCACCGCAAGTTGCTGGTGGTCGATGGCCGCATCGCTTTCATCGGCGGCATTAATATCAGCGCAGCTTATTCCAGCGGGCCTTCCCTCAGGAAGGCACGAAAGATGGGCGCGAAGCCCATCGGATGGCGGGACACTCACTTGCAGATCGAAGGGCCGGTGGTGGCGGAATTTCAAAAGCTGTTCATCGATACCTGGGTTAAGCAGGCAGGCCAGCCGCTGGCCCGGAAAATCTACTTCCCCAAACTCGACGAGCAGGGAGACGCGATCGTGCGCGCCATCGGCAGCGCCTCCGACGACCCTCACAGCCTGATCTATCTCACGCTGCTTTCGGCGATCGATCATGCGGAACAGCGTGTAAACCTCACCAACGCCTACTTCGTTCCCGATCCTCAATTGCTCAAGGCCTTGACTGACGCGGCGCAGCGCGGGGCCGACGTGAAGCTGGTTTTGCCGAGCCACACCGATTCCTGGGCGGTATTCCACGCCGGGCGCTCGCATTATTCCCCGCTGTTGCGTGCCGGCGTCAAGATCTATGAGCGGCGCGGTGCGGTGATGCATGCCAAGACTGCCTCCATCGACGGCGTCTGGTCGACCATTGGTTCAACCAATCTGGATTGGCGCAGCTTTCTGCACAATGACGAAATCAATGCGGCGATTCTGGGCCGTGATTTTTCAGGGCAAATGGATGCCATGTTCGCCCGTGATCTGGCAGAGTCTGATGCCATCGACCTTGATCGCTGGGAGCGCAGACCGTTGCTGTTCCGGTTGAAAGAGTGGGCGGCGCGGCTCGCCGAATATTGGCTATAGTCCGGTCAGGCTGGATGGTCCTGCACCCGGGACATCGGCCTATGTTCGTTACCGAACGGATTGGGCCGAATGCGCCCGCTATGCTGTTCCTTTGAATGAATTCTTGACCTGGATGTGATGTCAGAAAACGTGGCAGATGTCGAACCCTCTGCCATGGCCGTTTCGCCGGGTGACGCGCATTCACTGCACACCCTGTTGATCCACGCACCGTAAGGAGAAAAAATGAACGCTGTTAAAGGAATTGCATTGGCGCTGATTGTGGCGGGCATACTGAGCCTGGTATACGGCGGGTTCAGCTACACCAGGGAAACGCATGAGGCCAAGTTGGGACCGATCGAGTTTTCGATAACGGACCGGGAGCGCGTCAACATCCCGGCCTGGGCAGGTGTGGGGGCCATCCTGATTGGCGGTGCGCTGCTTGTTTTTGGCGGCAGCAAACGCTAGTCCCCTTTTACAGCGAATGCTCCGACCTTCGTGAGCGGTGGCACCCATGATTTCCCCTCCCCTTCCCGCAACCTCAACCGGGAACCCCGCAGCCGAACCGGTAGTTGAGGCTGTCGCCACCCCCGCCAGTGTGGCCGATTCCCTTCCGCTCACGGTTCATTTGCCCGTAGATGCACGCGGCGTAGCGCTCGCCATTATGGCGACCGTTGCGTTGATATTCGCACTGAACTGGGCGCAACCGTTTCTGATCACCCTGTTGCTGGGGATCCTCTTTGCCTACACCCTGAACCCACTCGTGGTGTGGCTGGAGCGGATCAGGATACCGCGCGTCGCGGGCACCAGCCTGGTCATGCTGGCCGTAATCTGCGCGCTCGTGTTTGGCACCTATGCGCTGCGGGGGCAGGTTCAAAGAATCATTGCGCAATTGCCCGAAGCGGCGAGCAAGGTATCGACCGGGCTCGACAAAATGCGCAGCGGTCAGCAGAGCAACATGCAGTATGTTCAGGCTGCCGCGAACACGATCGAAAAAGCCGCCAGCAAAGCCGATCTGTCGACGCCGCCCAAACCACGCATCACGCGCGTCGTAATCGACCCCCCCGCATTCAAGCTTAGCAACTTCCTTCTGCTCGGCTCCAAAGGCGTGCTTGCCTTCATCGGCCAGGCCGCCATGGTGTTTTTCCTGGTGTTTTTTTTCCTGCTTGGCGGCGACCTGTTCAAACGCAAGCTGGTGCGGCTCGCGGGCCCGACGCTGTCGAGAAAAAAGATCACGGTGCATATCCTGGATGACATCAACCATTCCATCCAGAAATATATGTTCATGTTGTTGGTGACCAACATATTGGTCGGGCTGCTTACCTGGGTCGCGCTGCATTGGATGGGCCTGGAGAATGCCGGGGCCTGGGCCGTCACCGCCGCTTTGCTGCATCTCATCCCCTATGCAGGCTCCGCCCTTACCGCCGCCATTCTCGGCATGGCGGCTTTCATGCAGTTCGACGTGCTTCCCATGGGCTTATTGGCTGCAGGTGCGTCGCTGGCGATCGCGACCCTGGTTGGAACCTTTGTTACCACCTGGATGACCGGTAGGTTTGCCAAAATGAATATGGCCGCCGTGTTTGTTTCGCTGTTGTTATGGACCTGGCTGTGGGGGGTGTGGGGCATGCTGTTGGGCATTCCCATCATCGTCATCGTGAAAGTTGTGTCGCAGCATGTGGAGCAGCTGCATCCCGTGGCGGAATTGCTGGGTGAATGATGCGGTCTGTTCGCCGGGTGCAAAGCTGAACCCGGTACGCCGAGGGGTTTTCCCCCTGCGGCCAGGGCGAAGAGAGACTATTTGATCTGGAAATGGATCAGGTGCGGTATTCCGCGTTGATCTTCACATAGTCGTAGGAAAAATCGCAGGTCCACACCGTGGCGGAAACGGCGCCGCGATTGAGCGCCACGCGCACCGTGATGTCGGCTTCCTTCATCACGGCGGCACCCTGCGCTTCGGTGTAGCTCGTCGCCCGTCCGCCTTTTTCGGCCACCAATACGCCGCCCAGATACACCTGCAAGGTGTTCACATCGAGATCCGCGATGCCGGCGTAACCAATGGCAGCAAGGATGCGGCCGAGGTTGGGATCGCTGGCAAAAAACGCGGTCTTGACCAGCGGCGAACGCGCGATGGCATAGGCAATCTGCTTGCATTCGGCGTGGTCGCGTCCGCCTTCGATCTGCACCGTGATGAATTTGGTTGCGCCCTCGCCGTCGCGGGCCATCGCTTGCGCGAGCTCGATTGAAACCGCGCTGACGGCGGCTTTCAGCGTTGCGTAATCCACGCTTGATGCATCGCTGATTTCCGCATTGCCGGCCTGCCCGGTGGCAATCAGGATGAAGCTGTCGTTGGTCGACGTGTCGCCATCCACGGTGACGCAGTTGAACGACACATCGGCGACGTCTTTCACCAGTTGCTGCATCAGCGCGGGGGCAATCGCCGCGTCGGTCGCAACATAGCCCAGCATGGTCGCCATGTTGGGGTGAATCATGCCCGAGCCTTTTGCGATGCCGGTGACGGTGATGGTCTTGCCGCCGATCTGCGTTTGGCGCGACGCGCCCTTGGCCACAATGTCGGTGGTCATGATGGCGTGGGCGGCTTCCGACCAGTGATTCGGCGCCAGATCGGTTTGCGCGGCGGGCAGCGCGGGCAGGATCTTGTCGATCGGCAGCGGTTCCAGAATTACCCCGGTGGAAAACGGCAGCACGTTTTCTGCCGCGCAGCCCATCAGTTGCGCCACCGCTTCGCAGGTCCGGCGGGCGCGGTTCATGCCCTCTTCGCCAGTTCCGGCGTTGGCGTTGCCGGTGTTGATTACCAGCGCGCGTATGTTTCCGCCGTGCTGATTATTCAGTCCCAGATGCTGTCTGCATAGCGTAACCGGTGCCGCGCAAAAGCGGTTCTGCGTGAACACGCCGGCGACCTGGCTGCCGGGTGCGAGTTCGAGCAGGGTGAGGTCGCGCTTTCCGGGTTTTTTGATACCGGCTGACGCAATGCCGATTCTGATACCCGCAACAGGTAACAGGGAAACGGGGTCGGGGGCGCTGAGGTTGACGGGCATGGCGGCTTCGCAGAACAGAAAGCCGATATTTTAAGCCGGTCGGGCGGTTTGATGGCAGGCCTACGGTGTGCGCTTGAACAGGGTGTTTACCATGCGACGAAACTCCGGTCGCCACGGCCATACCGGATCGCGTTCAATCGAATGTGCCAGCGAGGCCAGCGCAATCAGGGCAAATACGGAAAACAGCAATTGCGAGAGGAGCTGACGCGGCGTGAGCAGGCCGAGCGGGGTATCCATAAAGCCGGGGACATAAAACAAACTGGCAAACGCGGCAAAAAGAAACATCGGGCCGAGGTACATGGCGTCACTCCGTTATTTTGGTCTTTATACGAAATGACTAGAGCAATCGTTGTGCCAGCGACTGCAAGAGCCGTTAAAACAAAGGCTTGGGTATTCGGTTGGCTGTGGTCCAAGCGTCAAGCGTAAATAAACCCGACAGTTATTTTTCCAGCGGCAAAGCTGCGAGCTTGCGCAGTATCTCGTGCGAAAGTGAGTAAAACTGCGGTGTGGGCCCGAGATCTTCGTAAATCGGGTCGCCATAATCGTCTTCGGCGATGATGCGGCTGCCGGGAATGTAGGGCATGGCCACTTCCAGTTCGTCGAGCGCGGCGCGAACCAGGTCGGCCATCAGTTGAGATTCGCTGCGCCCCGGATACATGACGTGCAGGGCTTCGATGCGCGCGGCATCGCGCAGCGGCAGGTGGACGGTATAGGCCCGTACGGAGGTGCGTTCATGCCCTGCCTTGCTCCAGCGTTGAATCAGTTCGGCGATGCGCATGCGCTTTCCTCTGATTGCGATGGTTTTGTTATAGCAAAGACCGCCACAAGGCAAAGCGGGATTCAGCCGAGTCGTTTCCATACCAGGGTGCGATTGTTGGCCGGCATGGCGATGTCCTGCTGTAGCGACAGTCCCTGTGCGCGCGCCAGCGCGTCGACGGCTTCAAAATCGCGCACGCCTGAAACCGGGTCGCGTGATTTCAGCCAGGCATCGAAGCGGGCATTGCTTTCCGAGGTGAACGCGCCGTTGTAATTAAACGGGCCATAAATCACCAGCACGCCGCCCGCTTCCAGCACGCTGCCGATCCCCTCAAAAAATTGCCCGACCTCGGGCCAGCCCATGATGTGCAGCGTATTGGCCGAAAACACCGCGTCGTAGCGGCCACGGCGCCAGTCTTGCTGGTTCACATCCAGTTCTATCGGCGGCAGCACGTTGGGCAACGCAGCATCATTGAGCCATAACTGAATGCCGGCGTGATGCGGTCGCACATCGGCGGTCTGCCAGCGCAGATGCGGCAGCGCGGCGCCAAAATCCACCGCATGCTGTCCGGTGCCGCTGCCGATTTCCAATACCTTGCTGCGGTCGGCAAATACCTCACGCAGCACTGTCAGGATGGGGCCGCGGTTCTGCACGCAGGATTCGGAAAAGGGTTTGCTGCTCAAGAGGGCACTCCGTTTGATCGCGTATTCAAGTCGATTATCCGGCCATCGGCCAGCAACAGCGCGGCGTGGATGGGTTTGTCGGGATACAGTCCGGTGAGTAGCGTCTGGTAATTCGAGAGCTGGGCTCGATGGCGTTCGCTCAGGTTCACGTCCGACAAACCGAGGCTGTCGTCGCCGGTTTTATAGTCGATCACCCACACCGCATCATCGAATTCCACCACACGGTCGAGTCGCTGCGTGCGCCCGCCCGCATCCAGCAGCGCCAGCTCGTTGTGTGCGGACTGGTATTGCGCGGGATCAAAGAACCGCGCCAGATGCGGTTGCGCCAGCAGCGCGCGCGCAGCGGAGTCGATCCGCTTGAGCTCGCCGGCCACGCCCAATCGGGTGGCCAGTTCGGAGAGGTCGCGCGGCACACCCGGCGGGGCATGGTGTTCGAGGCAGGCATGAAACAGTTCGCCGCTCGCCGCAGCTGGGTTGGCGGGTGCAGGGGCCAGCCGTTGGCCGATTGCCGGGGCAGTGATGCGCGGCGGCGCCACTGCGGGCGGCCGTTCTTCCGTCACGCTGGCAAGCGGCAAATCAGTGGGCAGCGCCATTCCCTGCCATGCCGCATCAACGCGCTCCAGCCAGGCGCACTTGTCCGCCGCCCCGCTCACGATCAGCCCCTGCTCGGCGCGGGTGAGCGCCACGTAGAGCAGGTTGTCGGATTCGCGTTGTGCCAGTTCGGCCTCTTCTTTAAACCAGGGCTCCCGCCATTCGCCGCGTTCGTCCTGCTTGCCGAACAGGGAAAAATGCGCGGGTCGCGGCGCTGTGGGCGGCCACGGCGCCAGCACGCCATAGCTGTCGCCGCGTGTATGGTCGCTGCCGCCGAGCAGCCAGACTATCGGCGCTTCCAGGCCCTTGGAGCCATGGATGGTAATCAGCCGCACGGCGTTTTCGCCATCGGCCGCGAGGCCCTCGCCGGGCGCAGCGTCGGCGTCATCGGTAAGCGAAGCCAGTTCGCGGATAAAGCCCGCCAGCGTCGGGTAGCGACCGCCGTCCTGCGTCAGCGCCAGCTGCATGAAGGCGCGCAGGTTGGCGGCGATTTGCGGGCGCATGGCGGCCGGCGCGGCGGCGGCGTAGCGCGCTTCGAGGTCGCCTTCAAAATAAATGTGGTCGAGCAGGTCGTGTACCGGCAGCGTGCCGATGCGCGCGCGCCAGCGGGTGAGCAATTCTGCGGCGCGTTTGAGCGTGGTTGTTGGCGCTTCGGCGCCTTTACAACCACGGCCTACCCCTTGCGGGTGGAGCGTGGGTGCGCAACCGGATTGCGCGGCCAGCGTGTTCAAGCGCTCCCAGCCGCGCGTCTCATCTGTTGGCGTGGGCGCAAACACGGCCAGCAGATCGGTGTCGCTGCAACCGAAAACCGGGCTCTTCAGCGTGTGCGCCAGTTTCAGATCGGCGTGCGGCAGCAGCAGCGTTTCCAGCAGCGCCATCACGTCCTGCGCTTCCAGTGTGGGCAGCAGGCCGCCGCGCCGCGAGGTGATGAAAGGAATGCCCGCGGCTTCCAGTTCGCGCTCGTACAGATGCAGGTGGGTGCGCTTTTTCACCAGCGCCATCACGTCGCCGGCCCGCGCCGGGCGGCTTTGCTTCGTGTGTTTGTCCACCACGCTCCAGCGTCCCAGCACGTCGTTGCGCAATACCTGGGCAAAGGTTTGTGCTTCGACATGCACCGCCTTGTCGTCGGCTTCGGGCAAGGGGGTGGTGAGCGGGTTACGCAATCTGAATGTGGCGCTGGATTCGGTTTTTTCCACACGGATCGGCAGGCAGCGCAGCGCACCGGGGCGGGCTGCGTTGGCCGGGGCGTGGCTGTGCGGGGCAAAGCCACTCACGGCAAACACCGGATTGATCGCCTGCACCACCGCAGGCGACAGCCGCCGCGTCATCGTGGTGCTGAACAGCGGCGCGTCGAAATGCGTGCGCAAGAATTCCGCTGCCGCGGTGAACACGCGCGCCTCGCCGCGCCGAAAGCGGTAAATCGCCTGCTTCGGATCGCCCACCATGAACACCGTTATCGCGCTGTCCGCCGCGCGCGCCTCCGTCAGCCAGGTGGAGAGCGCCTGCCATTGCAGCGGATTGGTGTCCTGAAACTCGTCGAGCAGCAGATGCCGGTAGCGCGCATCCAGCTTCAGCGCCAGCCCCGGCGCGTGTTCCTCGCTTTGCAACAGGCGGCAGGCCAGCCATTCGGCGTCGGCAAAATCGATCACCCCCTGCTGCGCCTTGGCATCCTGATAACCCGCGAGCAGCGCGTGGCCGAGCAGCAGGCCATGGCGATTGAGATTCCAGATGCGGATGTCGGTCTGGACGGCGGTGATGGTTTCCAGCGCGGTTTCCAGCGTATCGAGATCGCGCAGATAGGTGTCGAGTTCGGCGCCGAGCGCCTTTTCCAGTTCCTTCGTCGCCTGCTTCTTGCGCCGCTGGCCCGCCGTCATCAGATACTTCATCAGCGCGGCGTGCGCATCGTCGGGGGGCAAGCTCAAGCTGCGCTGGATTTCGGGCGCGCGCGTCTGCTCGCTCTTGCCGCCTTTTTCCAGCGTAAAGCCCACCCGCTTCACCCGCGCCAGCATCAAGTCGTCGGCCCAGAAAGCTGCCACTGGATCGGTGTCCAGATCAGCGTGCAGGCCGGGCCGCAGTTGCGCCAATGCAAACGCCACCGGATCGGGCTGGCCATCGGTGTAGGCCCACCACTCCGCCCGCGCCTGCACAAAATGCGTCAGCAGCGCACGCAGACTGTGCTCGCCGAGATCGGTGAGTAGTGCCAGCAAAGCCGCGCCTTCAGCTGATTCAGGTTCTGCAGCCCACATGGCCAACAACCGGTCGCGCACCTCGTTCTGCAACAGCTTCTCGCGCTCCAGCAGCGGCGCGCCCCACGGCAGCCCCGCTTCCAGCGGCGCGCGCTTCAGCAGATCGAGAAACCAGCCGTGAAAAGTCGTCACCGTCGGCCCCGGCTGCGCCGTCAGCACCGTTTCCAGCAAGCCGCGCGCGCGCGGCAACAGCGCATCGATCTCGGCATCCGGAACCGCGCGCTCGCGCAAAAACGCGCGCACCGTCGCGTCGTCCGCCAGCGCCAGCACCCGCAGCCACTCATGCAGCCGGTCGGTCATCTCCTGCGCCGCCTTGCGCGTAAACGTGATCGCCAGCAACTCCGACGGCGCAGCCCCGGCCAGTAACAGCCGGATTATGCGCGACACCAGCAGCCAGGTCTTGCCGCTGCCCGCGCAGGCTTCCACTACCGCCGAGCGGACAGGGGAAAGGGCGGCGGCGGTGTTAAGCGATTGGCTCACGTTTCCATGCGCAACACGTTGCGCGCAATGGTGTAGCAGTGGAGGCTGGTTGGAATGAATTCGATGCGGACGCCGTTTTCCTCACCCATGCCTGAAGCGGTCAGCGTGGTCACAACTGGCGGGCGAGCCAGGGTGTGTTCGGTTGCCAGCGCGCGGATGCCACGCAGCAGGCTCCAGTCGCTGAAACACGCGTCGCTCCATTTGATTTCCACCGCGAAGCGCGGCTTCTGCGTGCGCGGGTCGAGCGACACAAGATCGACTTCCAGATCGCTGCGCCCCTGTTTCCAGCGGGCGTAGTGCAGCGACTCGATGGTGCGGGTGCTATGCAGCCACTGGCTGAACACCGCTGTTTCCGCCAGCGATCCGATTGCCTCGTCGTGCGCATCGACATAACCAAACAGCGCGGCGCGTATCGAAGGGTTGGTGAGATACACCTTGAAGGTACGGGCGCGCTTCATCCGCCGGGCATTTTCATCCAGCCGATGCATCCGTTTGATGAGAAAAGACGCTTCCAGATATTCCAGATAATCCATCAGCCGGGCGCGGCCTATGCCCGTATCCCGCGACAGGTTTTCCGGGCTGACCTCGTCGCCCGTGTTATAGGCCAGCACGTTGAAAAAACGGTTCAGTTCCTGCGTATCGCTGATGCCGTACAGACTGGGCAAGTCCTTCAGCAGCACCTTTTCAACGATGTCCTCGCGCAGAAAACGCGACGGATTCGCCCGCACCGCCGGATTCATCACCGCCTCGGGAAAGCCGCCGAAGTTCAGATAATGGATGAATTCCCGGTTCAGTTCTTCAATCGACGTGGCGCGATACTGGGGCAACGCGCCGTCGCCCGGCGACTCGATAATCAGCGCATCCTCGCGCCCGGCGAATTGCAGGTATTCGGCAAACGTCAGCGGCGGCAGCATGAAATCGGTAAACCTGCCCGCGCCCGACTCGTGGCTTTTCATCCGCAATGCCGCCGCCGCCGAGCCGCTCGCCACAAATCGAATCTGGCGAAACGTGTCCACCAGCGATTTCAGGTGAACTTCCCAGTCCTTTACATACTGGATTTCGTCGAAAAACACCCACAGACGGTGTGCCGGATCGTGCCGGTGCAGATCGATAAACGTGCGCACCAGACCTTCCAGCGAGCGCCCGGAATACAGCGGCGTATCCAGCGACAGCTGAAGAATGTCGATCCCCGCGACGCCCTCGTTCAGCAACGCCTGCACTGCCTGCGCCAGCATCACCGTCTTGCCCACCCGGCGCGGCCCGATCAGCACCACCGCGCGGTGAACCGTCACTTCCCGCACCAGCCGCATAAACGGCCCGAAATAGGCGCGTCGCGGCCAGCCCCGCCGCTCGGAGTCGATGCCCGCCCCCGCCACCCACCACGGGTTTTCCAGCGCCATGCGCTTTTGCACCTCGCGCAAGGGGATTTCAAAGGGTTTGCGGATAGCCATTTATTGCGGCGCCTAATTTGTCGAGTTAGTGTTGATAAAATCACGCTAACCAAACATTAGCAGATTATTCTTTATTGATCAATCGGTTATCGCGTCCGGGTTGCTTGGACAGGCAAGCCAAACGCTGGAACCAGCAGCTAGGCCTTGCCGCTGCCGTCGCAGGCTTCCACCACGGCCGAGCGGACGGGAGACAAAGCGGTGGCGGTACAAAATGGGGCGGGCATGAATTAAATGTTCTGTTTAAATTGCTTGTATTTCCCAGTCCCCGTAATACACGCCGTCGTAATAAATCATTTCCTCGAAAAAATAGATCGGCATTGGGATTCCATTGCTTGGAAAGGTGGAGAGGAATTCCTCTCCATCCGCAAAGCCCAAGCTAAAAGTTCTGAGATATGTGCAATGAAACCATTTAATTGGGCCGATCCAAGGACCATCGCTTCCCCAGTCATCAAGTTCTTGGTCGTAAGGTGCTCGCCCGTGTAAGAGTTTTAGGTATATCCCAGACTTCTCCGGAACATCATCTGATGTATGGCGTTTTAGCAATTCGAAGTCTTGAATGGCGGCCTGCAAGTCCTCTTGACGCTGCCCGGACACGATCAATCTCAGCCACCGATTTATCTGTTCTTCGGCGGCCGCGCCGCGCGAGAAAACCGCTTTTATATGTTCGTTCGCTAGAAATCCCGTGAGATCACTGGGGCCAGTAGCGCTTGGCATGATCGCCATGATTAAGCTCCCTGAAAGATTTCGTTCCGATGTCTTGTAATGAAATCCAGATTGGGGGTGAAGCGTTCTGGCGCCTGAATTTTCTCTCCATCCAGACAGGAGAAAACGTCAATCGCAAATCGATCTGCGGAGTTTCTCAACGCTCCCGAGAGCATTACCCTGAGTTCGTCGGTTAGCGTTATTAGCCCTTTGTCGAATGCACGGTCATGGATCGCCGACAAACATAGACCATTGCTTGGGTTAAGCCGGTTGGCTTTGTCTTTGCTCCACGGAACGATATGACTGGCAACCAGTAAACGTGAATCCGACAACCCCGACATGCAGCATCTGCCCCGATAGCTTGCAAGGACGGCGCGACGGAAGAAACTTTGTTTGATTCGTTGCTCAGATAGCACTCGTCTGGTTTCACCGCTGTAGTCATTTAGATCGAAAGAGTCGTCTGGTTCTGTTGCGCTAACTAGTCCGGAGCGGCCTTCGAGCAATTGCTGACTAAGCAGCGCGCACTCGACTGCAAGCTGCTCCCAGTCGGCATGAAATTCATCCCACACCTCGCGATCCAGCGAAGATGCGTTACCAAGCCCGCTTCTTCCCGTGCTGGTAATAGCGGGGTCAAGGCTAGCGAAATTGACCAATTTCATCGCGACAGCGGATGGCGTACGGCCTATGAGCACGGCTAACTCTATGATTTCAGCATTCCGGCTGTGCAGTTTGCCGAAGGGCAGTTGGCAATACAGGTTGAACGCGAGTTTCAACTGTTCTTTTGTCCAGCGATTTGAACTCATGATGTTTTTTGGCAGCGCGGCAAGCTGTGCCAACGCTGTCGGTTCCTCTAACGTGATAAGCGGAGCCATGAGTTTAGCGACGGATTCGACCATAGGAACAACTGCGGCATCCGCGAACAATTGATAAGCCCGTGTATCCGACACCGGAATTCTGAACGTATCCGGAAAACCCATCAGCCTTGCGCACTCTCTTGGCGTGAGCCGACGTGGATTCTTGCGCTTGCCCTGATCGATCAATATCTCCGAGCCGTCTTTGTAATAGCGGGCGGAAAGGGTGCGGGCGATATCGTCGGGGGTGACAAGGCCGAAGCCGAAACCGGTGCCTTTCAGGCGATGTTTTTTGGCGTAGTTTTGCAGGTAGCGCCAGAGGTTGTCGGTGAGGGTGTATTTGTCCTGCACCTTGTTGTGGGTGTGGTCGAAGAAACGGTCTTCATCCCACGGTAGTTGTGGCTCGGTGCCGTCGGTGCGGTGCAGGATTTCTTTCAGCGTGTGCTGACCCTTGGGCGGCATGGGCAAGGCGTCAAAGTCGAACGCGAC
Source organism: Thiobacillus sp. (assembly GCA_018780025.1). Lineage (GTDB taxonomy): Bacteria > Pseudomonadota > Gammaproteobacteria > Burkholderiales > Thiobacillaceae > Thiobacillus. The sequence continues at coordinate 1,528 of JADMKH010000009.1, read as the reverse complement.
GGGTTCGCGAAAGCCGACGATGAGGATGCGCTCGCGGTGCTGGGGAACAAAGTGTGCGCCGTCGATAACGCGGGTGTGGATGTGGTAACCGAGTTCTTCGCTGAGGGTGCGTTTGATACCGGCGAAGGTGCGGCCTTTGTCATGCGAGGTCAGGTTTTTGACATTTTCCAGCAGGAAGGCGCGCGGGCGCTTTTCCGCAATGACTCGAGCGACATCGAAAAACAGGGTGCCCTGCGTTTCGCAGGCAAAGCCATGGGCTTTGCCCAATGCGTTCTTTTTTGACACGCCGGCAATGGAAAACGGCTGGCATGGGAAACCTGCCAGCAGCACGTCGTGGTCGGGAATGCTGGCGGCCTGAACCTGGGTGATATCGCCGTTGATGGCGTGACCGTCGCGAAAATTTTCTCCGTAGGTCTTTTGTGCGTAGCTGTCCCATTCGCTGGTGAAGACGCAGCGCCCTCCAATGGTTTCGAATGCGCGACGGATGCCGCCGATCCCGGCGAACAGGTCGATGAAGCTGAACGCGGCCTCACCCTCAAACGGCGGATCGAGCGGCAGAAGTTGTTGCAGGGCGTGGACAACGTAGGCGGGCGGCACGGATTGGCGGGCCTCCCAGCGCCGGATTGTGCGGGCGTCTACCTTCAGGTGCCGGGCGATTTTGGTCTGTGAATGGTGCTCGCGGGCGGCTTTTAGATAGGCCAGAACGGCATCATCGCCGCCTGTGGTGAGTACTGTAGTGATGGGGGTTGGGGCGGGCACGAGCTGTCCTCTGGGAATTTTTGCGGACAATACGCCCTGTTTTTGTATTTTTCAAGCCATTGGGTCGTCGTTCCACTCCCATTCGTCGGTATCTTCGTCAATCGGAATCGCATCCAGCAAGGCTTCATCCGATTCGCTCCACATCCCCTTGCGGCACAGCCCGCGCGCTTCGCAATACTGGCAGACAGCATCCACCCCATTCGCTTGTAGCGCTGCGCCGGCCGCGATAGCCCCGAGCAGTTCCGGCAGGCGGCGGCTGATGGCGTCGACGTCGGTTTCGCCATCCAGTTCAAGCAGCGCGACGGGGGTGTCGTTGATCGGAAGGTAGGCGGCGGCGGCCTCGCTTAACCATGCGTAAAACGGCAGCTGGACGGCTTCGGTGGGGTCTTTTAGTTTTTTCTTGAGCGCCGTGGCGGCACCGGTTTTGTAGTCGATGACGGTGCGGGCCTCCCCTCGCTCGTCGACGCGGTCGATGCGGCCGTGCAGGACGACGTCGCCGAGGCCGGGGATGCTGAATGGCACTTCGACCGCGGCTTCGCCGGACTGGTAGCGCCAGCCCTGGGCGACCCAATCCATCCAGGCGTCGATGTAGGCGGGCTGGATTTTTTCCCAGCGGGTGCGCCAGGCGGCGGCGGTGTAGGCGGGCAATGTGGCGAATTCGGCATGGGACAGTTCACTCAAGCGGGCCAGCGCGGCGTCGCGCTCGGACGGGGGCGCGCTGTCGTGAAAGCGTTTGAGGATGCGGTGCAGGGCGTTGCCGTAATCGCTC
>JADMKH010000002.1 GCA_018780025.1 Thiobacillus sp. | reverse complement strand
TCACCGGCACCACTTCGTAGCCGAGCACGTCGCCGCGCCGGTCCTGGCGCGCGCGAACCGAGCCGCGTACCACCGGATGCACAATTTCGAGGTGTGAGGGATTGAATGCCAGCGCCAGATGGATCGGGCCATACAACGTGGCGATATCGGTGGAAAACCCCTGGTGGTATTTGACGTCGCCCGACAGGGGCGAACCGGGATCGCCGTTCTGCGGTTCTTCGTACAGGCTATCCAGCGAGCGCCCCATGATGTTGGCCAGCACGTTGATGCGTCCGCGATGCGCCATGCCCATCACGATTTCCCTGGCGCCGTGGCGCGCGCAGCGCTCGATCACCTGGTCGAGCAGCGGAATCAGGCTTTCGCCGCCTTCGAGCGAAAAGCGTTTCTGCCCGACGTGGCGGGTTTGCAGGAATTTCTCCAGCGTCTCGGCATCGGTCAGCCGCTTCAGCAGTTTTTTCTTGAGCGTGGCGGTGACGCCGAATCGGCCTTGCGCGCTTTCGATACGTTCCTGCAACCAGCGCTTGCGTGCCACGTCGGCGATATGCATGAACTCGGCGCCGACATGGCCGCAATAAGCGCTTTTCAGGCGCCGCAGAATGTCGGCCAGCGTGGCACGCCCGACACCAAACAGCGAGCCGGTTTCAAATTCGCGGGATAAATCCGATTCCGTCAGCCCATAGTGCGCCGGATCGAGTTCCGGGATTGGCGGCGACTCGAAACGCCGCAGCGGATCGAGATCGGCCTGCCCGACGCCCATGTAACGGTAGGCGTTGATCAGGCGCAATACGGCAACCTGTGCGACATCCGACGCGGGCGCCGTGCCCGGTAGGGGCTGCGCCAGCCAGGGCGCGAGCGCATCGTCGCCGAACTGTTCCAGGTAGGCGGCATTGCCGGCATACAGCGGCGAGGTCAGATGCCAGTCAGGTGCGCTCATAGGCAGGTCCGGTGAAGCTTGGGAAACACTGGACAACTCCATCATCGCGAGGAGGGAAGCGACGCGGCGATCCAGAGGCCTTTGATTTGGCTGAGATTCTGGATTGCTTCGCTTTGCTCGCAATGACAACTCTTGAATAAATCAGCATTCCCTTACGCGCTCATGCGCTGCGCTGATCCAGCGGCACATACTCGCGCCGCACCGAACCCGTATAGAGCTGGCGCGGACGGCCGATTTTATGCGCGGGGTCGGACAGCATTTCGTTCCACTGCGCCACCCAGCCCGAGGTACGGGCCAGCGCAAACATCACGGTGAACATGCTGGGCGGAATGCCCATGGCGCGGAAGATGATGCCGGAATAGAAATCGACGTTGGGATACAGCTTGCGTGAAATGAAGTAGTCGTCTTCCAGCGCGATGCGTTCGAGCTCCATCGCCATCTTGAATTGCGGATCGTCGCGCAGGCCCAGTTCGTCCAGCACTTCGTAGCAGGTCTCGCGGATGATGCGCGCGCGCGGGTCCATGTTTTTGTAAACCCGATGGCCAAACCCCATCAAGCGAAAGCTGTCGGACTTGTCCTTGGCGCGCTTGATGTATTCGGGGATGCGCGAGACATCCCCCATTTCGTCGAGCATTTTCAACACGGCCTCGTTGGCACCGCCATGCAGCGGCCCCCACAGCGACGCCATGCCGGCTGCGACGCACGCATAGGGATTGGCACCGCTTGAGCCCGCCAGGCGCACGGTTGAAGCCGATGCGTTCTGCTCGTGGTCGGCATGCAGCAAGAAGATGCGATCAAGCGCACGTGCCAGTACCGGGTTCGGCACATACGGCTCGCACGGCGTCGAGAACATCATGTGCAGAAAGTTCTCGGCGTAGGAAAGATGGTTCTGCGGATAAACGAAAGGCTGGCCTTCGTTGAATTTGTAAGCCCAGGTCGCCACTGTGGGCACCTTGGCGATCAAACGATGTGCAACGATTTCACGATGTTTCGGATCGAACAGGTCATTGCCTTCATGGTAGAAAGCCGCGGATCGTCGATGTCGGTTGAATCATGATAGAAAGCCGACATGGCGCCGGTCACGCCGATCATCACGGCCATCGGGTGCGCACTGCGGCGAAACCCGCGAAACACGTTTTCCATCTGGTCATGCAGCAGGCTGTGGTGGCGAATCGATTCTTCGAATGCCGTTTTTTGAATGGCCGTCGGCAGTTCGCCATGCAGCAGCAAATAACTGACTTCCATGAAGTCGGATTGATACGCCAGCTGCTCGATCGGATACCCGCGGTAATACAGCAAGCCCTCGTCTCCATCGATATAGGTAATGTCCGAGGTGCAGCTCGAAGTAGCGGTAAAGCCGGGGTCATGGGTGAAATAGCCATGCGCACCGAGGGTGCGGATGTCAATCACCGGCTTGCCGTAGGTGCCCTGTTCAATCGGCAATTCAATCGAAGGGCTGCCGTCGCTGAAGGTAAGGGTGACGGTTTTTTTCATGGTGATTCCAAAAGTGATGCTGCTCGATAGTGTTGCAGCCGTTGAACAAGCGTTTCCAGGTCTGGGTCACCTGCTGGCAGACGGCCTTGCAACCGATCCATGATCTCCATGTCGGCCAGGGCCAGCAAGCGTGTCAGCGCAACGACCTCGTCAGGGGGAAGTGTAACGCGGTGCGTGTCCCAAAATCCACCCAGCCAGAGGTCGAGTTCGAGCAGGCCGCGACGACAGCGCCAGCCGATGGGATCAGACACGCCGCTTCACCAGCAAGGATTTGATGCGCCCGATTGCAGCCGTGGGATTCAATCCCTTGGGGCAGGCATCAACGCAATTCATCACGCCATGGCAACGATACAAGCGATACGGATCTTCCAGATTGTCGAGCCGTTCGCCGAGCGCCTCGTCGCGACTGTCGGCGATGAAGCGATACGCCTGCAGCAAACCCGCCGGCCCCACGAACGTGTCCGGGTTCCACCAGAACGACGGACACGCGGTGGTGCAGCAGGCGCA
>JADMKH010000250.1 GCA_018780025.1 Thiobacillus sp. | reverse complement strand
ACCTTCTTCACCGGCGGCGGCCTGCACAACTTCGCCAACTTCGACCCCAAGGACAACAGCCGTTCCATGGACGTGTGGGAAGCGACCCAGAACTCGGTCAACCTCGTCTACATCCGCATCATGCGCGACATTGTGCGGCACTACGCCAGCGCCACGCCGGGCGCGGCCGCGCGCATTCTGGACGATGCCGGCAACCCGCTGCGCGAAACCTATCTGATGCGCTTTGTCGACCAGGAAGGGCGGGTCTTCATCAACCGCTTTTACCAGCGCCACAAAAAGAACCCGCCGGCGCAAATGGCGGAAGACCTGTATGCCCGTGTGCAGGGCAATCCACGCCGCTTTACTTCGGTGTTCCGCTACCTGGAACCCCGGGCGACCTACGAGGCCTATGTCGACGCCCTGCACAAGGAGATTCCTGCCAGCGCCGGGCTGAGCCCGAAAACGCTCGAATCCCTGTATAAAACGCATGTGCTGAATGCTTACGACCTGGCCGATCGCGGCTATGTAACGCAGATCCATCCACTTGAACTCTGGGTGGTGAAAAGCCTGCGTGCAGCCCCCAGGACCGATCTCCAGACCCTGTACGACCAGGGTGCCAACGCCCGCATCGAAGTCTATAACTGGCTGTTCAAGACCAGTCGCAAGAATGCGCAGGACATCCGGATCCAGAGCCTGCTCGAAGTTGAAGCCTTCGACGGCCTGCTGACCGACTGGAAGCGTCTCGGCTATCCGTTCGACAACATCACGCCCTCCTACGCCACCGCCATCGGCAGTTCAGGTGACCGCCCCGCCGCACTGGCCGAGCTGATGAGCATCCTGATAAACGACGGGGTTCGCGCACCGATGACCAGCCTCACGGGCCTGCGCTTCGCCGCCGACACACCTTATGAAACACATCTGTCGCGCAAGCCGGCCAAGGGTGAACGCATGCTGCCGGCCGAAGTCGCCCAGACCGTACGCCAAGCATTGTTACGCGTCGTCGAACGCGGGACCGCCGCACGCCTTGCCGGCGCCCTCAAGGACGTCAATGGCAAGCCCCTCAGCATGGGCGGGAAAACGGGAACCGGCGACCACCGTTTCGAGCGCTTTGGCAAAGGCGGACAATTGCTCGAATCGCGCGTGGTCAACCGCACCGCCACGTTTGTGTTCTATCTGGGCGACCGCCACTTCGGCACGCTGACCGCACTGGTTCCCGGTGAGCAGGCCGGCCAGTTCGGGTTTACCAGCTCGCTCACTGCGCAAATCCTGAAAACCCTGCTGCCCCAACTGCAACCGCATTTGTTCCCGCAGCCGCCTGAACAACCCGCTGCACCGCCGGCAACCGAAGCGGCAGACCTGCCAGCGCCAACGCCTCCTGCTCCGGTTGTTCCGCGCGCGCCGGTCAAGGAAAAACCCGATGGCGCCACCAGCCAGGCTGCGCCGCCCGCCAAGGAACCGCCCTCCCGTGGCGGGTTCCCGGAAGATCTTGAGCCCAGCGTGGTGGTTCCGGTCCCCCTCAATCTCCCTGCAGCGCCCGCCGCCGCCCCTTCGGTCGCACCCGCTCCTGCCAAAGCACCCGTTGCACCCGCACCATGAGGCTGAACTTGGGATTGGGGATAAATCAGATATGCTGAAAGCTGCCGCTTTCACCCGATGCCATGAGTGACACTATCCATCCGCTAATCCAGCACACCCCCGCCGACACCGGCGATGTCAGCATTCCGGCGTTGCGGGTGTTGTCCGAAATCACCACCAGCCTGTCCACCGACGCCAATGTCGAACAGTTGCTGGGGCGGTTTCTGTCGACCATGATTCGTCTGGCCGGTGCGCAAGCGGGCGCAGTGCGCGTGATCACCGACGACCGCACCCACCTGCGCCTGATCGGCTCGGTGGGACTGCCGGCCCATCTGGTCGAGCACGAAAATCTGGTCAGCGTCGATTGCGGCGTGTGCGGCAAGGCGGCACGCGAGATGACAGTGAGCAGTTGGAACAATGTCGCCTTCTGCAAAAAACAGGCCAACGACGCCTATTTCAGCGACACCTGCAACACCGTGGTGGCGGTGCCGTTGATGCACAAGAACCAGGTGATGGGTGTCTACAACCTGTTCATGCAAGAAGGCCAAGCCGTTCCGGAAGACGTGCGCCTGCTGTTTCGTTCGATCAGCGAGCACCTCGGCATCGCACTGGAAAACGCCCGCCTGACGCGCGAAAACATGCGCATCTCGCTGATGAACGAACGCCAGATGCTGGCCAACCAGATTCATGACTCACTTGCGCAAACCCTGGCCTACGCAAAAATGCGGCTCACGGTGCTGTCCGACTCGATGCGTCACGAGGATTACCCCAAGGCCAACCGTTATCTGGTCGACGTCGAGGAGGCGGTCGACCTCGCCTACGCCGATCTGCGCGACCTCATCACCCAGTATCGCGACCGCATCAACCCGCGCGGACTGGTGCCGGCAATCCAGGAACTCGCCAAGGGCTTTCGCAAGAAGGCCAATGCCGACGTCGATTTTCTCAATCTGGTGCAGGAGGTTTCACTCTCGCCCGACGAGGAGATCCAGGTCTTCCACATCATCCAGGAATCGCTCTACAACATCGCCAAGCACGCGCGCGCCCGCCATGTTGTCATCACGCTTGATCTGGTGGATGGCCAGTACCTCGTCAACGTCGCCGACGACGGCGTTGGCGTGCAAAAGAAAAACGACGAATCATCCACCATGGGCAAGAGCTTCGGCCTCACCATCATGCGCGAACGTGCCGCCAAACTGAACGGCAAGCTCAGTGTGGAAAGCCGCCCCGCAGGCGGCACGGTCATCCGGCTCATCTTTCCTCAATACAAGAAATCCGAGCACGCCGCATGAGCCTCACCCGCATCATCCTCGTCGACGACCACACCCTGTTCCGCAAGGGCCTCGCCGAACTGCTCGAACAAAGCGGCGAAATCGAAGTCACCGCCTT
>JADMKH010000131.1 GCA_018780025.1 Thiobacillus sp. | reverse complement strand
GCTGGTCATCTGTATGGGCGAAGACATCGGCGTGGCCGGTGGCACCTACAAGGCCACCAAAGGCCTGTACGAAAAATATGGCCCATTGCGCGTGATGGATACGCCGATCTCCGAAGGCGGCTTTACCGGCCTCGGCATCGGTGCCTCCTTCCTCGGCGTCCGCCCCATCATCGAAATCATGTCGGTGAATTTTGCCTGGCTGGCGATGGACCAGATGTTCAACTCCGCAGCCAAGATTCGCTACATGTCAGGCGGCCAGCTGGAAGCACCGTGCGTGTTTCGTTCGGCCGGCGGCGCAGCACACCAACTGGGCGCGCAACACTCGGCCCGGATGGAAAAAGTCTTCATGGGTATTGCCGGTCTGCGCGTGGTCACGCCGTCCAATCCCAAGCAGGCCTACGGTCTGCTGAAATCGGCCATCCGCTGTAACGACCCAGTGTTCATCAACGAACACGAACTCATGTACAACATGAAGGGCGAAGTACCCGACACGGAATATTTCATGCCGCTGGAAGGCTCGGAAGTTGCCCGTTCCGGAACCGACGTCACCCTGTTCGGCTACAACATCTCGGTGCACTGGTGTCTGAAGGCGGCCGAAATCCTCGACAAGCAATACAACATCTCGGCTGAAGTCGTCGACCTGTATTCGCTTTCACCGCTGGACCGTGCAGGCATCAGGCAATCGGTCAGCAAAACCCATCGCGTTGTCATCGCCGAAGAAGACGAAGCACCGGTTGGCGTGGGCTCCGAAGTCATCGCCATCATCAACGAAGAATGCTTCTTTGAGCTCGATGCCGCCCCGGTCCGCGTGCACTCCGCTCTAGTGCCGCAGCCCTATAACCATACGCTGGAAAAAGCGGCGATTCCCGATCACGAAGATGTGGTCAAGGCCGTTCTCAAACTTTTTGGCAAGGCCTGATGCATGAGGGGTAAGGCGCTTTTGCGCGTTACCCCCCGCGCCTCCAGCCTCTAACGCCACACGGGTCACACGCATGTCAAACCATTACGCCATCACCATGCCGCAGCTCTCGGACACCATGACCGAGGGCGTGCTTGTCACCTGGGAAAAACAACCCGGCGACAAAGTCGAGCGCGGCGACATCGTCGCCACCGTCGAAACCGACAAGGCCATCATGGACGTCGAAGTGTTCAAGGCCGGCTATCTGGCCGGGCCGCTCGCAGAAATCGGCGCTACCGTCCCGGTTAGCGGGGCGCTGGGCTACATCACTGACACGGCAGGCGATGTTGCGATTGCAGCCGGCGAAGTGGTGTCCGAGCAGGCGCAAACTGAAATGATTCCGCATCATGCCGGCACGCCCATTGTCATGCCGCAGTTGTCCGACACCATGACCGAAGGCGTGGTGGTAACCTGGGAAAAACAACCCGGCGACGCCATCAAGCGCGGCGACATCGTCGCCACCGTGGAAACCGACAAGGCCATCATGGATGTCGAGGTGTTCCAGGAAGGATGGCTCTCTGGCCCGATTGCCGACGTGGGCAGCGTGGTTGAAGTCGGTCATCCCATGGGCTTCATCGTCGACGATGCTTCCAAGGTCAACGACACAGGCGTGACGCTGGGCGCCGACCATAAGGTCAGCGACACCCACAAAGTTGCGCCACACGCAGCCGACCGGCCCGCACACATCCCCACGCCCAAAGCCACCCCCGCGCAAATCTCCGCTGCGGGCAACATGCCGCCAGTGCCGCGCCCCCAAGGCCGCCAGGCCAGCCCCTATGCGCGCAAAGTCGCCGCCCAACTGGGCGTGAACCTCTCCGGCCTGGCCGGCACCGGGCCGTCAGGCGTGATCGTTGCGGCCGATGTGGCGCGCGCACGGCCATCGATGCAGCAGGTCGCCCATTCGCTGCCGCAGGTCGATGTGCCGGGCCAGGGTCGCGCCATGACGTCGATGGAAAAGGCGGTCTCCCACGCGATGACCGCCTCGCTCACGCTGCCGACTTTCAACGTCACGGTGAACATCAACACCGCAGCGCTGACCGCTGCAGCCAAAGCCAAAAAGATTTCCGTGACCGTTGCGATTGCCAAGGCCTGTTCGGTGGCGATGGCGAAATTCCCGCGCATGAACTGGGCCTACCAGCCGGTCGACAAGCTGGTCGAACGCGCCAACCACGACTTCGGCGTGGCGGTGATGTCGAACGACGGCGGCCTGGTGGTGCCGATCCTGCACGGCATCGAGAAGAAATCGCTGGAAGCGCTGCAGAGCGACTGGAGCGGCCTGGTCGAGCGCGCACGGGTCAGAAAACTCGCGCCCGCCGAGTATTCCAATCCCACCTTCACCATTTCCAACATGGGCATGCTGGGCGTGTCGCACTTCACCGCGATTCCCACGCCCGGCATCTCGGCGATTCTGGCGATTGCCGCCAACGGCCCGCAAGGCACGCCGTTCACCATCACCGGCGACCACCGCGTGCTGAACGGCGCCGATGTGGCGCTGTATCTGGTCGCGCTGAAACAGACCATTGAAGCACCCGACGCCTGGCTGGGTGCAGGCGGTGCAGTGGCTGAATCCGTTGCGACGCCTGTTGCCACCAGCGCACCGGTCTCGCCCATCCCCGAGGGCAACTGGGACCTCCCCGTGGTCATCGTCGGCGGTGGTCCCGGCGGCGAGGACTGCGCACGCGACCTGGCCGATCACGGCATCAAGGTCATGATGGTCAACAACGAGCCCTTCCCCGGCGGCGAATGCCTGTGGCGCGGCTGCATCCCGTCCAAGGCCTGGCGCGCCGCGGCCGACGTCATCCGCAACCGTCCGCACGACGCAGAAATGGGCGTCGACGGCACCAATACCCCATCGCTCAACTGGGCGCAGGCCGAGAAACATCGCCGCTGGGTGCAATCCAGCCGCGGCGAGATGGCGCTCAAAGCCGACCGCGGCATGAAGATCGACGTGCGCGAAGGCTACGGCGAATTCGTCGACGCCCACACGC
>JADMKH010000219.1 GCA_018780025.1 Thiobacillus sp. | reverse complement strand
CCGGCGTGTCGCGCATCGTGGCGGTGGACGTGGAAGAAGCGGTGGGGATGGTCGAGGCGGCTTGAGCGCCGCTTAATTTCGCCTGCCCCTAGCCGCAGGGTGCGGCTATCGTGGAAAATAGCGTTTTTCGCGTTTTCTCTACATTCCCATGCTTGATATCCAACTGTTGCGCAAAGACGCTGCCCTGGTTGCCGAACGACTGGCTGCACGCGGTTTCCATTTCGACGCGGCGCGCTTCGACGCGCTGGAAGCCGAACGCAAAACCATCCAGACCCGCACCCAGGAGGCGCAAAGCCGCCGCAACAGCATGTCCAAACAGATTGGCATGATGAAAGGCAAGGGCGAGGACACTGCGGCGGTGATGGCCGAAGTGGCGGGCTTGGGCGACGAACTCAAGCAGATGGAAGAGCGATTGGCGGCCTTGCAGACGGAAATCAACGATTTCCTGATGGGGGTGCCCAACCTGCCGCACGAATCGGTGGCGGTGGGCAAGGACGAAACCGCCAATGTGGAAGTGAGCCGCTGGGGCACGCCGCGCAGTTTCGACTTTGCGGTGCGCGACCATGTGGATATTGGCGAAGATTTGGGCCAGCTGGATTTTGCTGCAGCGGTAAAGATTACCGGCAGCCGTTTTTCGGTGATGCGCGGTGGGCTGGCGCGGCTGCACCGGGCGCTGGCGCAGTTCATGCTCGACCAGCATACGGGCGAACATGGTTACACCGAGGTGTATGTGCCGTATCTGGTGAACGCGGATTCGCTACGCGGCACAGGTAACTTGCCGAAATTCGAGGAAGACCTGTTTCAAGTGCCGCGTCCGGATGCCGACAAGCTGTATCTCATCCCCACCGCCGAAGTGCCAGTGACCAATCTGCTGCGCGACGAAATTGTCCCCGCCGAATCGCTGCCGCTAAAGTTCGTCGCCCACACGCCGTGCTTCCGTTCGGAGGCGGGCTCCTACGGCCGCGATACGCGCGGCATGATCCGCCAGCATCAGTTCGACAAGGTGGAGCTGGTGCAGATGGTCAAGCCGGAAGATTCCTATGCCGCGCTGGAGGCGCTGACCGGCCACGCCGAGACGATTCTGCAAAAGCTCAACCTGCCGTATCGCAAGATGGCTTTGTGCAGCGGCGACATGGGGTTTTCAGCAGCCAAGACCTACGATCTGGAAGTGTGGTTGCCAGCGCAAAATACCTATCGTGAAATTTCTTCGTGTTCGAATTTCGAGGCCTTCCAATCACGCCGCATGCAGGCGCGGTTCCGCGTCGGTCAAGCTAAACCGGAACTGCTGCATACGCTGAATGGATCAGGGTTGGCAGTGGGCCGGACCTTGGTGGCGATTTTGGAAAATAACCAGAATGCCGATGGCAGCGTGACGGTTCCGGAGGCGCTGCGGCCCTGGATGGGTGGACTGGCGCAATTGACCGCCGCCTGATACGAAGCAGGTCGGGTTTGCTTCATCCCTGATTGGGGTCAACCTGGCGCTGCCAGATTTTCCTCGCTGCGCCCCAGGTTGAACAAAGGATTGTAGGCGGGCTCAAGGCGCAGCAGGATGTCGTGGTAATTGCGAATGTTTTCGGCAAAATGCAGCGCCTCGAAGCCGCGTGCGTAGCCATATTTGGTGACCTTGGCATAGGTGCCACGGCTCAGGTAGGGCAAGGCTTCCTTCACGTCGGCCCAGCTGTCCGGATTTCCGCCTCGTGCCTGCGCGATGCGGCGCGCATCTTCCATATGCCCCTGCCCCTGGTTGTAAGCCGCCAATGCCAGCCAGGTTCGGTCAGGTTCGGGGATGCGCGTGGGCAGGGTGTCTTTCATCAGGGCCAGATAGCGTGCGCCGCCCAATATGCTCTGACGCGGGTCGAGGCGGTTATTGACGCCCATGCGGTCGGCGGTTTCTCCGGTCAGCATCATTAAGCCACGCACGCCGGTTGGCGAGGTGGCGAGAGCGTTCCACTGTGATTCCTGATAACCGATTGCTGCAAGCAAACGCCAATCAATTCCGGTCAGCGTTTGTGCTTCATGGAAGTGACGACGCAGAGGCGGGAGTCGAAGCGGGTGACGTTGCAGAATGCCTAGAATGTCCGTGCTATCCAGTTGATTGACATGGCCAAAATGGCGTTCGTAAATGCGCTTGAGTGTGCCGTCCACGCGAGACTTTTCGATAAAACGGGTGAGGGTATTGCGCAAAAACAGCGTGCTGTTTCTGGGCAGTGCCCAGACAATTTTCTGCGTGTCAGGAAGGTTGAACGCTATCGAAAGTTCCGGGTAAAAGGTCCGCATCGGATCAAAATCCATGCCGTTAATGACGATTGCGTCATATTTTCCAGCCTGCAACTGTGCCAACAACTCTTCCGGCCAGATATTGTCCAGTGCTGCCCAGGACAGATCCGGGTGTTTACGTTTAAGCCGCATCATCATGGCGGTGTGGCCGGAACCGATAATCAGCGCAACTTTTTTCCCTGCCAAGTCGCCAGGATTACGGGGTGCTTTGCTCCTGGAGCGGTAAACAATGTGAACCGGGGTTTGGAACAAAACGGGGCTGGCTATCAGATGGCGATCCTTGACAACCGACTGGGGCAGTGCCGCCGCCGCCAAGTGAATTTGATGTGTTTCAAGCAATCCAAAGAGTGCTTCTGGATGCGTTTTTTCGGTCCATTTGAGCGACCAGTTTTGAGCTTGGCTGAACGCCACAACCAGATCGTGCTCAAAACCGGCGGTTTCGCCATCCTGCGTAATGTAATAGGTCGCGGGGCTATTACGGGTACCTACCCGCAACTCGCCGGACGTCTCCACGGGTGGGATGGGACGGCCACAGCCAGCCAGTCCCAAAGCCAGTACCAGTGCGACCAACCTACCGAATAACCCCATTACTTTTATGCTGGGCATGAATGCAGTCTGACTTAGAGTGAAATTTTCGTCCAGCAAATTGCGTGTCTCGGTTACAATGCGCGTCCCGGAGAGGTGGCAGAGTGGTCGAATGTACCTGACTCGAAA
>JADMKH010000055.1 GCA_018780025.1 Thiobacillus sp. | reverse complement strand
TCAGGCACAGGTTCCGCGTACGCGAACGATGAAAAAACGACGCCCAGGGCGAGCGTAAGGGTAGTTAGACGCATGATGAAGTTCCGATTTGGGCGCCTGGTTCCCCGCAGGCGCGTTGCACGATCCGCTGCGCAGCGTTCGCCACGGCAGGGTTCAGGCCGGTATCCGGGCTCGCGCTTGAAGCCCATCGCCTTCCCGGGCGAACCCAGTGGCAGTGTGATGGACCGTTTAGCGCTTACCGTTGCGGGGGCAGCACAGGCATGGCCGCAAAGCAGCGCACCTGTTTCCCGTTTATCCTCGGCGGCGGAAAGCCGCGTCGGCACCTGAAGGCGCGCATTATACCCATCTGCGCCAGGATGCGATTGACCGTGCGCGCAACGCCCCCTATAGTCCCGCCATGCACGCCGAACTCGCCACCCGCGAAGCCAAACTCCGCCAGGTTGCTGAGCTTTGCCAGTCGCGGCGGCGTGAAAACATTGCCCTGCGGCAGCAGTTGCTCGCCTCGCAGCAGGACAACAAACAACTGACCACGCGTCTCGATGCGGCCAAGGTCCGTCTGCACGCGCTGCTCGAAACCTTGCCGGAGGACGCGTGATGGCCAGCCCCCGCTCGATTGATATCAATATTCTGGGCCGCGCCTATAAAGTGGCATGCACACGGGAAGAAGAACCCGCACTGGTTGCTGCGGCTGATTTTCTCGACGAAAAAATGCACGCCATCCGCGGCAACAGCAAGGTCATCGGCGCCGAGCGCATCGCCATCATGGCCGGACTGAATCTGGCGCACGATCTGCTGACCCATGGCGGCGGCGGTCTGGTTGAGGAAGCGCGCGTCCGGCTGACGCAATGCAACACCCTGCTCGATTCAGTGCTGGAAGATCAGGACAAACTCTTCTAAACTTGGAACCGTTCCCTGCGGTGTTCGAGGCCGGTTGCTATTTCTCTGAACCAATGCATACGTGCAAGGCTGTAGTCTTTTCCGATGTGGGTGTGCGCGTGACACGTTTCATGTGCCCAAAACATCTTTGACCACGGCCGTCTTGGACCCCGGTTCAAGAGTCAGCGACTGGTCACGGCACAGGCGGGGAGCCTTTCCCCTTGCATGAATAAATTCGACCTCCGGCGCCAGCTTAAAGCTGCGCGCAAAGCCTACACTCCGACTACCCGCCGCCTGGCCGCCCGCGCAGCGCTTCGACTCGCGCTGCGCCATGGGCTATTGCTGCGCGCGCAGCGTATCGGTTTTTATCTGCCGCAAGGCGGCTAATTCGATGCCCATCCCCTGCTCGATCAGGCCCTGATGATGAAACGGCAATGCTACCTGCCGATGCTGCCACGGCGCGGACGGATCATGCGATTTGGACAGGTGGGCCGCAAAACGCGGATGACGAAAAACCGCTACGGCATAGCCGAGCCGGTAGATGCGCGCGCCTTGCGCGCGCGCCAGCTGGATCTGCTGCTAATGCCGTTAGTGGGGTTCGATCATCAAGGGTATCGGCTGGGAATGGGCGGCGGCTATTACGACGCCACGCTGGCCTATATGCGGCACCGGCGAAGCTGGAGAAAACCCCGACTGGTGGGCATTGCCTACGAATGCCAGCGGGTAGACAAACTGCCGCATGACCCGTGGGACATGCCGCTCGATGCGGTGCTGACCGAGCGTCAACTGTACCGCTTCAACGGAACCTGAATAACCCGAAGGGCAAGCGCGCGAACCACCGGGCTATGTCCCGCAGGGACGGTATCCCGGTGGTGAAGGCTTGAAGCTCACCCTGCCTGCTTCTCGCGATCGAGTTCCCCGCTTTTCAGGCGCGCCTGATACTCCGTCAGCATCGTTCTCACCTTGCCGCTCAGCAGATAGAGTCCCAGCAGGTTGGGGAAGGCCATCGCCAGCACCAGCAGATCGGTGAAGTCGAGCATGTTGGCCGCGCTCGCCACCGAAGCAACGACAATAAAGGCCAGAAACAGCACGCGGTACGCCATCGATGTGTGCTCGCCGAACAGATACGTCCAGCAGCGTTCGCCGTAGTAGGACCACGAAATCATGGTGCTGAAGGCGAACAGCACCACCGACAGGGTGAGGATGATGGGGAACCAGTCCGACACGGTGGCGAACGCCACCGAGGTCAGCGCCGCGCCCTTGCTGGCCTCGCGAATCGCCAGCGTGGCCGGGTCGTTGTAGACGCCGGTGACGATGATGACCAGCGCCGTCATGGTGCAGATAACGATGGTGTCGATGAAGGGTTCGTAGAGCGCGACCATGCCCTGACGAACGGGATATTTGACCGAGGCGGTGGAATGCACGATGGCCGCCGACCCGAGGCCGGCCTCGCTGGAAAACGCCGCGCGCTTGAAGCCCTGCACCAACGCCCCCACGATGCCGCCCGCCACCGCGATCGGCGCGAAGGCTTCGGTGACGATCTTGCCCAGTGCGGCGGGAATCTGCTCGACGTTGCCGAGGATGATCCACAGGCAGGCGGCCAGATAAATCAGGATCATGGTCGGCACCACCGCCTCTGCGGTATGCGCAATGCGGCGCAGGCCGCCGATGATGACCATGCCGACCGCCAGCCCCATGATGAGGCCATAGGCGATCGGCACGTCATGGAAGAATGGGAACAGTTCCTGCACCGCGCCAAGCGACTGGCTGACCTGGAACGCGCTGCCGGCGCCGAACGAGCCCAGCACGGTGAAGACGGCGAACATGCCGGCCAGCACCTTACCGGTGCGCGGCCAGTTGAATTCGGCGAAACCCTTGGATAGGTATTCCATCGGGCCGCCCATGATGCGGCCGTCCGGACGCACTTCGCGATAGCGCTGCGCCAGCGTGGCTTCGGTGAACTTGGTGGTCATGCCGAGAAAGCCCGCCACGATCATCCAGAACGTGGCGCCCGGCCCGCCGATGGAAATCGCGATCGCCACCCCGGCGATATTGCCCAGCCCGACGGTGGCCGACAGCGCGGTGGTCAGCGCCTGGAACGAGCTGACTTCGCCCTTGT
>JADMKH010000156.1 GCA_018780025.1 Thiobacillus sp. | reverse complement strand
TGTCCTTGGGGTCGAAGTTGGCGAAGTTGTGCAGGCCGCCGCCGGTGAAGAAGGTCTCGGGCGAAGCGGAGTAGCGCCGGTCCATCGCGGCGTTGAGCAGGGCATCCAATTGAATTTTGGGTTGGCCGAGCAGGGTGGCGGCGACCCATTGCGACAGCACATTGCGCTGCGGCTGCGCTTTCTGGGTGAGCGCCTCGGTGTTGAAGGTGCGGTATTCGTTATACAGCCGCGCAACGATTTCCAGGTAGGTCACCAGCGTGCGCAGCTTGGCAGTCGATCCCAGGTCCAGCCGCGTCTGGCTGTTGATGTCGAACGGCTGGTTGAGGTTGTCGGCCTGGATGCGCAACAGATTGCCGCGCGGGGTTTTTTCATACAGGGTGAAGCTGTAGATCACCTCGCCGAGCGGATTGCCGGGCTGCAGCAGACGATGCCCGATCAAGCCGGAGGCTGCGGCAGCCTCCGGCTTGGCCAGGCTTTGCAGATATTGGCTGACGATCTTTTGCGCCGGCTGGTTGATGGTGGTGTTGACCTGCAGGTCCAGCCGGTCGAGGTCATACAGGCGCAGTTCGCCCAGCAAGCCTGCAACCTGGATACGCTGGGCATTGGTGGCTTTTTGGTCGACATAACGCGGTGCCGGGGGGGCGATCCGCTTATCGGTCCCGCGCAACTTGACCTTCTTGGCGAGGGTCGCGATTTCTGGCGTGATGACGTTGGCACTGGCGAGCAGATCGAGGTGGTCGTCGGTCAGGGCATCCAGCGCTTTGCGGTTGGCTGCGAGGTAATAAGACGGGCGGCGCTCTGCAACGATCAGGGACAACGCGTGCTTCAGCGCACTGGCGAACGCGGCGTTGCGTGCAGTCGGCCGGGTGGCAAGGGACTGGTTGGTTTCGGCAAAATCCAGCCCGTACCAGGCCCACAGACCATCGCCGATTCCGTTCACTTCACCAATGCGGGGCGCCGCCGCCAGCGGCACGGTATTGAGATAGGCCATCACGGTTTTACGTCGCATGGGCAGGGTGTTGGCGCCATCCAGATAGGCGCGCAGACTGGCCGTGGTCATCTGGCGCAGTTTGTCGCTCATGCTGCTGGTCAGCCCTTCGGGCGAATGGCGATATTTCTCGATTTGAGTCGGCAGCGTACTGCCGCCGGGCACGTTGCGGTTGGTGTCGATGAAACTGATGCCTTTTTCCAGCAGCGCCTGGGCGAGCCGATCCCATTCCACCGCCGGGTTGCGGGTGGGATATTGCTCGGCCAGTAATTCGCGGTTTTCGATGTAAAGCAGGGCATCGACCAACACCTCGGGGATCTCTTCGAAACGGGTATAGATCCGTGTTGGGTGCCGGCTTTGGTAGAGCAGGGTGCCGTCGCTGCCGAGGAGGTTCAGGCCGGCATTGTCATTTTCGTGATACGGCAAAAACAGACCAAGATCGTGGACGCGTTGCATCTGGATGCTGATTTTGGCTTGCTGGTCGATTTGCCAGCCGGCTTTGTCGAGGCGTGTCAGATACGCTGGCAGATTGGTGTAGCCCAGGCGCAGATCATAGGGCCCGTTGCCCGGATAACGAATCCGGCTGGAGGGTCCGGGATGCATCTTCCAGGTCATTTTCTGCGCGGTTTTGGCGAGGTATTTTGCTTCGAGTGCCGATGACGCCAATTCCCAGGCGATGAGTCCGACCAGCCCGACGATGAGCAGCAGGACGCCAAGGCCGATGAGGATGCGGCGCGGGATTTTACGCATGGTTCAGACCCAGTCGCGGCCGGTCAGAAAATCGCTGTAGAGCATGGCTTCGGGTGTGTCCGGTTCGGGGTGCCAATCGTAACGCCATTTCACAATGGGCGGCAGCGACATCAGGATCGATTCGGTGCGCCCGCCCGATTGCAGACCGAACAGCGTGCCGCGGTCGTAGACCAGGTTGAACTCAACATAGCGGCCGCGCCGATAGGCCTGGAAATCACGCTCGCGTTCACCATAGGGCACGTCTTTTCGGCGTTCCAGCAGCGGCAGGTAGGCGGTGAGAAAGGCATCGCCCAGGCTTTTTGTCATGCCAAACGCATGCTCGAAACCGCCTTCAAAAAAGTCGTCGAAGAACACGCCGCCGATACCGCGCGGTTCGTTGCGATGTTTGAGAAAGAAGTAGCGGTCGCACCATTCTTTGAAACGCGGGTGTAATTCGGCACCAAATGGATCGAGCGCCGTTTTACAGCTGGCATGAAAATGCCGCGCATCGTCTTCGAAGCCATAGTAAGGCGTGAGATCCATCCCCCCGCCGAACCACCACACCGGAACCTCGCCGTCTTTCATCGCGACAAAGCAGCGCACATTCATGTGCACGGTGGGGGCGTAGGGGTTGCGCGGATGCAGCACCAGCGACACCCCCATCGCCTCCCAGCGGCGCCCAGCGAGTTCAGGGCGATGCGCGCTGGCCGACGGCGGCAACTGGTTGCCCAGCACGTGCGAGAAGTTCACGCCGCCGCGTTCCAGTACCTGGCCTTCTTCGATCAACCTTGAGATGCCGCCGCCGCCTTCGGGGCGTTGCCAGGCATCGGTGCGGAAGGGCAGGCCGTCGGCGGCTTCAAGCGCCGTGACAATACGCGACTGCAATCCGAGCAGCCAGGTTTTGACTGCACTCGTATCAAAGTGGGTGGAGTCAGGCGTGTGGGCGGGTATCAGGCTCAAAGATGCGATCCGGTTACAGGTTCATGCGATGGCGTGGGGCCGCCGTGTCTTGTGTCCGCATTCAATATAGCGTGTGGCGGCGCGAATTCACTTCTTCCGGTCAAGCGCGCGCCAGCCAATATCGCTGCGGTATTGCATGCCGTCAAAATGGATGCTGGCGATCGCGTCGTAGGCGCGTTTTTGCGCCATGCGTACGCTGTCGCCAAGTGCGGTGATCGCGAGAACGCGGCCGCCGCTCACGATTGTCTGCCCGTTCTCGGTGGTGGTGCCAGCATGGAATACGTGCAGGTCATCGGTCGCGGCCGGGAGTGCACTGACGACCGCACCTTTTTGCGGC
>JADMKH010000036.1 GCA_018780025.1 Thiobacillus sp. | reverse complement strand
CGGAGCAGCTCGACTACGGCATGGTCGGCATCAACGCCGGGCTGATTTCCACCGCCGAGGCGGCGTTCGGCGGCGTCAAGCAATCGGGGCTGGGGCGCGAAGGCGGGCGCTCTGGCATCGACGAATATCTGGAAAGCAAATACGTGAATCTGGGCGGGCTGGGGTAAATTTGGCTCTTTCACAGTTATCTGTTGACCGCATGGATACCGTTGCGTCGGGAAAGTATTCCCGACCTACGGATAGCGCGTGATTCCAAGGCATTTTCCAAGGAACAATACATAACGGTGACAAAGCCATAAATTTTCACCCAGTCTAGACTGACAGCATGCCAGCCAAGCGCACTCTCATCGTCATCGGCGCCGCCAGCGGCACCGGCGCGCCCGACCCGGGCTGCGCCGAGGGGCCGGATGCGCTGCGTCATTACAAGGCATTCCACGATACGCCGCTGCAGCATGTGGCTTGGGACAGCATCCTGCGGGTGCCGCGCGCGCAGCCAGACACGCCGCTGCATGCCGTCGCTTCGCTGAGCACCCGGCTGGCAGCCGAAGTGGAAGCGGTGCTGCAGGCGGGGAATTTCCCGCTGGTGGTGGGCGGCGACCATTCCTGCGCCATCGGCACCTGGAGCGGGGTGCATCGCACGCTGGCCGACAAGGGGCCGCTCGGCCTGATCTGGATCGACGCCCACATGGACAGCCACACCTTCGCCACCACGCCGAGCGGGCAGATTCACGGCATGCCATTGGCCTGCCTGCTCGGTCACGGCGACGCGGCGCTCACCGGCATCGACGGGCCGGAAGCCAAGCTGCGCCCCGAACACGTATGCCTGATCGGAGTGCGCAGTTTCGAGGCGGGCGAGGCCGCGCTGCTGCATCGACTGGGCGTGCGGGTGTTCAAGATGGACGAAGTTCGCCAGCGCGGTCTGGCCGAAGTGTTCGACGAAGCGCTCGCCATCGTGCGGCAAGGCACGGCCGGTTTTGGCGTGAGTGTGGATCTGGATGCGCTCGACCCGGAAGAGGAACCGGGGGTCGGCACCCCCGTTCCGGGTGGGCTGCGCCGCGATGAACTCGCCGCCGCCCTGTCTCGTTTGCGCGGCGACCCGACCTTTGTGGCGATGGAAATCGCCGAGTACAATCCGCGCCGCGACCGCGGGCACGCGACCGCCGATGCGGCGGGTGCGCTGGTCGGCGCCATCACACCGCTTTATTGATCCGGCATCATTTATCCGAGAGAAAGAGTAGGTCGGCAATACTTTGCCGACCTACACATGCAATCCTGTTTAATGCGTGCCGGATCAATAGTCACGCACGCTTATTCAAACTCCATCGCCCGGAACACCCGGCCCGCGTTGCTGCGCGCCAGCTCATCGGCGGTGTGCAGGTGCAGGTAGGGCGACTGGTCGACCTTGTACGCATCGTCGAGCGAACCGCCCTTCTTGATCACCTCAGCCACTTTTTCCCGCAGGTAAACGAGGTAATCGCGCGTCCATTTGCGCACGGTCGGCATGTCGGTGGGCCCGCCGTGGCCGGGGATGACGATTTGCGCGCCAAGCGCTTCGAACTTGTCCCAGGTCTCGATCCATTTGGCGGTGTCGGTGTCTTCAAAAATCGGCAGCATGCGAATGTGAAACGCGGTGTCGCCGGCGATCACCAGTTTTTTCTCGGGCAGCCAGACCATGGTGTCGCCGTGGCTGTGCGAGGACCCCAGGTGCAGGATCTGCAGATTCCAACTGCCCATTTTGAGATCAAGCCTGTCGTCGTAGATTTTGTCGGGAATCACGAACTCGGTCTTGAAGGCCTTGTCGCGCGCGCGGTTGCGCATCACCGCCAGCGCGTCGTAACCCGTTTTCTCCATATAGCTCGCGGTTTCACGGTTCGCGATGATGGGGACGCCCTGTTCCTTCCAGTAGTTCGAGCCGAGCATGGCGTGGCCCTGGCTGTTTTCCAGCACTACGTATTTCACCGGCTGGCTGGTGCGCTTTTTGATTTCTTCGTGCAGGCTTTGCGCCAGCAGATAGTTGTCGCCCGCGTTCACCACCAGCACGCCGTCGTCGGTGATGATGAAGGACAGGTTGTTGTTGTGACCGGAGTTTGCGTAGGTGCCCGGCGCGGTGGCGCCGATGGCCGACCACACGCCGGGGATGACTTCCTGCGGCATGTCGTACAGGAAAGACGCCGGCGCCTTGTCGTATTGCTGGATCGGCAGGCCGGCGCGCTTCCAGTTGAAAAAGCCGTCGCGGTAATTCTTCACGTTTTTATAGCCGAGCTTCTTCAGCGTGTCGGCGGCCAGCGGGCTGCGCTGGCTCACGCCACAGTACACAACGATGGGCGTCGCCTTGTCCGGCACGCGCGCCTCGATCTGGTACTCCAGAAGGCCGCGGTCGATATTGAAAAACAGCGGCGCATCGATATAGCCCGACAGATCGAGCTCTGCGGGAGAGCGCACATCGATGACCACCGTCGTCGGTTGTGCTTTCAATTGCGCCAGCAAGCCTGTGGTATCCAGATGTGGCACACGTTTATTCACGGCATCCAGCGTACTTTTCGCAGCTTGCGTAAGCGCGGATGCCTCGGGCGGCGGATTGATGATGGCCGTCAGGTTTTGTGCCCGTACTGCGGCGGGAAACAGCAAGATTGAACACAGCAGAGCAAACGGAACAAGCGAGGCATTCATCTCAATCTCCTTGGGTTATGCAGGCCTGCAGAGTTGACGTCAGGCCGACGAAGGGGTTCTCGCGACGTTCGTGTCCGAACGTGGACATGGCGCCATGCCCCGGCACAAAACGCACGTCGTCGCCGAGCGGAAACAGCTTTTCGCGTATCGCTGCCAGCAGCGCAGCATGATCGCCGCGCGGAAAATCGGTGCGGCCGATCGAGCCCTTGAACAGCACGTCGCCGACGAAGGCGAGCTGCGCGTCGGGCTGATAAAACACCACATGGCCGGGCGTGTGGCCGGGGCAATGCAGCACATCAAAACGCAGGCTGCCGACCTCGACCGTGTCGCCATCGTTCAGCCACTGATCCGGAGTAAACGCCAGCGCGGGCGGAAAGTTGAATAGCTCGGCCTGATGCGGCAGCAGGTCGAGCCAGAACTGTTCTTCGCGCTGTGGGCCGATGATGGGGATGCCCAAGCGCTCACGTATTTCAACCGCCGCGCCGACATGATCGAGATGGCCGTGGGTAAGCAGTATCTTTTCCAGCTTCAATCCACGTTGCGCCACTTCGTCCAGCAGGCGCTCGGTCTCGCCGCCGGGGTCGACCAGGGCCGCGCGGCCATCGGCATCCCACACCAGCGAGCAGTTTTGTTGATACGGGGTAACGGGGAGAATGGTAAATTCCATACGATCCATTATCGCGCCGCGACATCATTTGACCAATGACCATGCCCACACCCAACGCCCTGCTGCTGATTTCCACCACCTGCCCGCATTGCCCGGCGATGCTGTCTGCGCTCGCCGACCTGGTGAAACAAGGCGTGATCGGCCGTCTGGAAGCAGTCAATCTGGAGCAGCATCCCGAAGTGGGCCAGACGCTCGGTGTCCGCACGGTACCCTGGGTGCGCATCGGCCGCATCGAGCTCGCTGGCGTACACAGCAAAGCCGAACTCGCCGACTGGGCGACCAAAGCCGACAGCGAAAGCGGGATGGCCGATTATTTCCACATGCTGTTGAAAGTCGGTCAGCTAGCCAAGGCACAAACACTGATCGAAGCCGATGCAGACCTGTTGGCCGCCGTGCTGCCCATCGTCGGCAATGTCGATGCCAGCCTCAACGTGCGGTTGGGCGCTGGCGTGTTGCTGGAAAATTTTGCCGGCACCGACACCCTGCGCGCGTTGTTGCCGCGTCTGGGCGAACTGTCGCAACATGAAGACGCACGAGTGCGGGCGGATGCCAGCCATTATCTGGGGCTGACCGGCGACGCCACTGCGCGCCCATGGCTGGAAGCGCGGCTGACGGACGAGGATGCCGACGTGCGCGAGATCGCGGCGGAAAGTTTGCAGGCGATTTCAGGCTAGCCACATGGCCCCCTATGCCCGGCGACCGGCAATCCGCGCCGATCAGACAGCCATTTTCGAAGGCTATCGACTGACCGTTGGCGATTACGTGGCCGAGGCCTGGGGATGGGATGAGCAGATACAGCAAACCGGATTCTGGAAGCACCACCCTTTGGAACAATTCGAAGTCATCGAAATTGACAACGCGTTTGCCGGAGGCTTGCACATTGTTGAGGACGCTGGCGATTATCACATTCGCATGATCTACCTGCTGCCCGCGTTCCAGAATCGTGGCATAGGTGCGCGCTTGATCACGGATATCCACACTGCTGCCCGCAACAAGAATAAGGGCCTGAGCTTGAAAGTCATCCATTGCAATCCTGCGTCATCGTTGTACGAGCGATTGGGGTTCGTGTTGACCGAAGAAACAAACGGGCTCAAAAGCATGCACTGGGCTTAACCCTGTTTTATTGTTTGCGTAGACTCAGCCTGATGACGCGAACACGCATCCACCCGAACTGATACAGGTCCATTCACCTCATGTCCGTCCCCGTCGCCTATCTCGGCGTCATCCTCATCTGGTCCACCACGCCGCTCGGTATTCAATGGAGCGCACAGGGGGCGAGTTTCAGCTTCGCGGTGATGGCGCGGATGCTGATCGGGCTGGTGATCTGCCTGCTGCTGCTGCGTGTGACCCGTACCGTGTTTCCGTTCACCCCGGCGGCGCGGCAACTGTATGCGATCAGCGGCTTGTCGATGTTCGTGGCGATGCTGCTGACTTATTGGGGGGCGCTGCACATTCCGTCGGGGCTGATTTCAGTGATCTACGGGCTGTCGCCGCTGGTCACCGGCGTATTCGCCGCACTGTGGCTGAGTGAGCGCACGCTTACTCCGCTGCGCCTGACAGGGCTTGGCGTCGCCCTAATCGGCTTGTGGCTGATCTTTGGGCAGCCATGGCCGGGCGACGACACGCAGGCCACGCTCGGCACGGTTGCAGTGGTGGCGGGAATGGTGACGCAGACGCTGGGTCTGGTATGGATCAAGCGGATCAATCTGCGCGCGTCGCCGCTGGCGATCACCACCGGCTCACTCGGGGTGGCGACACCGCTATTCGTTCTGGCCTGGCTGATCGCCGACTCGGCCCGGCTTCCGCCCGACATGACGCCTCGCGCCAGCGCCGCGATTATTTATCTGGGCGTGCTGGGCTCGGTGGTGGGGTTCACCCTGTATTACTACATCATCAAACATCTCGATGCCGGCCGCGTGGCGCTGATCATGTTGCTCACCCCTGTGGCGGCCTTGTTGCTCGGGCAGACACTCAATAACGAGTTTATTCCGGCAATGGGCTGGGCCGGCATCGCGCTGATCGGAACGGGGCTGGTGTTGTATGAGTGGCGCGCGCTGCGTTCACTTCAGTCCGCCCGCGCCCCGGCCGATAACAGCCTACCTTCCAACCCGGCTGATTAACCGCATGCGCACGCTATTGCTCAATCTGCTGGCCGGCTTTCGGCTCGCCACATTTCAGCGCGTGACCGCAGACCGTTTTCATGTATCGATCCTTCAGCTGGTCTTGTTGTCGGGGATCGAGTTCGCGCTGGGCGTCGGCGTCGACTATCTCGATCTCGAGGGTGCGGGCACTTTCAACGCCAGCTTTGTTTTGCACGCGCTCGCATCCATCACGCTCACGCTGGGCGTCGCGGCGCTGTTGGCAGCCTGGGCACGCACTCCCGCGTTGTTGCTCGGCTATGCCGTAGCGGCCACCGCCATGGCGCCCGCCGTGTTCGCCTATGCCTATGCCAGTCGCACCATGTGGACGATGCTTGATCTCGATCAAAATCCTGCCTGGGCCTGGGTCTGGATAATCGGGTGGCCGCTGATCATTGGCGTGTTGTTGATGCGGGCGGCGAACCTGTGGGCGCCCCTCAACATGGGCACACGCGCCGCGATGACCGCTTTTTTAATGGCAGTGGTGGCAGCCGGGTTGTGGCTGCTGCCCCGCGAAGAAGCCTGGTACCCCGCATCACCCGAAACGGAAACGCTTGGCATAGGTCGCCACGAAGCGCTGCTCTACCAGCAAGCCGGACTGCTGGATCAAAGCCTGAACCGCTTGCAGCCGCAGCGCCCCAACGTGCCCGACCTCTACTTTGTCGGGTTTGCCGGCTACGGCTGGCAGGATGTCTTCATGAAGGAAGTGAATACGGTTCGCGCGCTGTTCGATTCCCGATTCGATACACGTGGTCGCTCGGTTGTCCTCATCAACAACACCAAGGCAACCGCAGGTGTGCCCATCGCCAGCACCACCGCACTCCAACGCGTACTGGACCGCGTGGGCGCATTGCTCGACCCCGAAGAGGATGTGCTTTTCCTGTTTGTGACCAGCCACGGATCGACTGATCCCGCGTATATCTCGGTGAACAACGACGGCCTCGACCTGACACAGCTGACACCCGGGCGACTGAAAACCGCACTGGACGCCACGCCCATCAAATGGAAGGTGATTGTCGTTTCTGCCTGCTATTCCGGGGGCTTCATTCCGGCACTGCGCGATGAGCACACCCTGGTGATCACCGCCTCGAGCGCAGACCGGAACTCGTTCGGCTGCGATGACAGCAACAGCATGACCGACTTTGGCCGCGCCTATTTCGAAGAAGCGCTCAACAAGACGCGTTCATTCACGGCCGCATTTGAAATGGCCAAAAAACGAATCGCCGAACGGGAAAAGGTAGAAGGGCTGACGCCCTCGCAACCGCAAATGGCCATGGGCAATCAATTTGCGGCACATTGGCAAGGCCGGTTTGACTGACGAATCAGGCGAGCCGGCTCAGGCCGGGTCGTCGTCGCGCTTCTTGAACAAATCATCGAGTGCGCTCCGACTGGCCTGCGCCATGATGGCGCCGCCGCCTCGATAGGCTTCCAGCCGCGGCACAAACCAGCCGCAATCGTTGACGCGTATTTTGTCCGCCACACGCTCGGCCGCCAGTTCGCGGCACTGACCAGCGCGATGCGCATCGAAGTGCCGACACAGCCGGCACACATGCAGGTCGGTGCGGCAACTGGGACACGTATCCAGGCGCGACAGCGGCAGCAATTTACCGGCCAGACTGGCGCCGCATTTCCAGCACACCAGACTCATGCGCCGGGTAAGCCTTTTGCACGCAAGCCATGGTATTCCAGGTCTGCCAGGGTGGTTACCTGTAACGCGCGAATGTGGGTGGCTTCCAGGATCACGGGGGGCGCCACGCCGTCTTCGGCTGCGGCAAGCCAGCGCGAGGCGCACATGCACCAGCGGTCGCCTTCTTTCAGCCCGGGAAAATCGTATTCAGGAGCAGGGGTAACAAGGTCGTTGCCGCGGTTAAGCGAATACTGCAAAAACGCCTCGGTCATCTGAGCGCACACAGTATGGCTGCCGATATCTTCCTGTCCGGTATGGCATAGGCCGTCGCGCACAAAACCGGTCATCGGCGACACGCTGCACACCTGCAGCGGGGTACCCAATACATTCCGCACGTCACTCACCCCTCTCTCCCCACGCTCGAATCGAATGCCGGAAAAATACCCTATACCCGGCAAGCGGCATCAGGGTTGATCGTCCGGATCGGAATAGGCCGGCACAAGCGCGCCGGTCAGCTTTCCGGCGGCCGCGGCAGCTGCATGCTGTGTTTGAACATGGACCAGCATGCTGGGCGCCGGGTAGCCGTCCGCGGGCAACCGATACACCGTCTGGTAGATCCGGATGGCGGCCTGTGTGCGTGGACCCGGCAAGCCATCGGCGGGGCCGGCGTCATAGCCCATTTCATTCAGCGCCTGCTGCATGGCTTTCAATTGAGCCGTGCTCAGTACGCCAGCCTCCCCCGTCTGCGCAATCAGCGCGCTGCCGCCCGCAATCTGATGCGCCAGTTGCGCCACCGACAACGCGTAATTCACCGAGCGGTTCCACCGCATCACCACATCGAAATTATCGAATACCATGAAGGCCGGCCCTTGCCAGCCCTGCGGCAACAAAATGGCGGCGCGACCGGCGGCACCGGGCAACGGCGTGGCGTCCGCCTTCAACACGCCGAGAGCCGTCCACTCCTCCACAGGCAAGCGGTAAGCGGCACTGGCTTGCCGCCAGTTAAACCCTTCCGGCAGCCGCACTTCCAGCGCCACCGGTTCATTGGCGCGCCAACCTGCACGCTTCAGATAATGGGCCCCAGAGTACAGGGCATCCGGAATCGACTTCCATACATCGATACGGCCATCGCCATCGCCATCCACCGCGTAGGCACGGAAAGTCGACGGCATGAACTGCATGTGCCCCATGGCGCCGGCCCAGGAGCCGTTCATGTCGATCGCCTGAACGTGACCGGCGTCAATAATGCGCAAGGCATCGAGCAACTGGCTGCGGAAAAACTGGCTGCGCCGTCCGTCGTAAGCCAGCGTGGCCAGGCTGGCAGGGATATTGAGGTTGCCAAGGGTGTTGCCAAAGTTTGTTTCCAGTCCCCAAAACGACACCAGAACTGCCTTGGGAATGCCATATTTTTGCTCAACGGCATCCAGCAGCGCGCTGTGCTCCTGCATCAGAACAGCGCCCCTGGAAACCCGCAACCCGGTCACGCGCCGGCCCAGGTAGTCGGCAAAGGTTTGCTGGAATTCAGGCTGGCGCTGGTCGAGCTCCACCACGCGCTCGATCGGCGTCAGGCCGGTGAGCGCAGCATCGAGGGTGGCGGTGGAAATACCCTGTGCCGCCGCTTCCTGACGGAACGCGGCCAACCAGACGTCGAAGCCACTTTGCGCGTGGGCAGGAAAAACAGCCCATGCAGCCAACAGCACAAACAATTTACGCATTTTTTTGTAACCAGTACTCCAGTAGTGCCAGATGCCACAGCTTGCTGCCCTGGATGCGGGTGTGGTGCTGCTCCGGGGCATCCAGCAGTTTGTTCACGTAGGCACGATGGTACAGGCCGCGTTCGCGGCAGGCCTGCGAGTTCAGAATGTCCTGCATGAAATGCAAAAAATCTCCGCGTACAAATTTGAGTGCGGGCATGGGGAAATAGCCTTTCTTGCGGTCGATCACCGCGTCGGGTACCCGCCCGCGCGCAATGGTCTTCAACACATGCTTGCCGCCGGATGCCAGCTTCAGTTCGGGCGGCATCGACGCCGCCAGCTCGACCAGCTGGTGATCGAGGAAGGGCACCCGCGCTTCCAGTCCCCACGCCATGGTCATGTTGTCGACCCGCTTCACCGGATCGTCGGTGATGAGCATGGTCGTATCCATACGCAATACCTGATCGATGAATTCATCGGCAAAAGGTTCCGCCAGATGCGTGGCGATGGTCTGCGCGGTGTAATCCAGACCGTGATACGCCGGCATGGCCATTTCAAGAAACTCGTCGTGATCGCGGTCGAAGTAATGGCGGCGAAAGCGTTCCAGCGGCGACCCCGAGGTTTCCGCCGCCATCCACGGATACCAGAAATAGCCGCCGAACACTTCGTCCGCGCCCTGTCCGCTTTGCACCACTTTCACGGTTTTGCCGACCTGCTCGGACAACAGGTAAAACGCCACCGCGTCCTGCGCGAACATCGGCTCGGACATTTGATCCACCGCCTCGGGCAGGCGGCGCAGCACTTCCGAATTGGGGATCAGAAACTTGTGGTGACGCGTGCCGTACATCGCGGCCACCGGATCGGAGTATTCGAATTCGTTGCCGCGTTCTTCCGGCTGGTCCTCGAAGCCGACCGAGAATGTCATCAGGTCGGGCACGCCCTGTTCGGCCAGCAAGGCCACCAACAAGCTCGAATCGAGGCCACCCGAGAGCAGCACGCCGACTTTCACATCAGCAATTTCGATGCGCTTTTTGACCGCCTGCCTGAGACTTTCGTGGATGGCCTCGGTCCATTCGGCCTCGGTCCTGGGCATCGCCGGACGCTGCGCGCGCAGCGTCCAGTAGCGCTTATGGCTGAGTTCGCCGCGCACATTCACCGTCAGCGTGGTACCGGGGGCGAGCTTGCGGATACCGTTGAAAATCGTGCGCGGCGCCGGCACCACCGCATGCAGGGTAAACAGATGGTGCAACGCAACCGCGTCGATCCCGGTGTCGACGCCGCCTGCGGCAAGCAGCGCCTGCGGGGTCGAGGCAAACCGGAAGCATCCCAGATTTTCGCTGTAATACAGCGGCTTGATGCCGAGCCGGTCGCGCGCCAGAAACAGTGTTTCGCGGTTCCAGATGGCAAACGCG
The DNA here is from genome assembly GCA_018780025.1 of Thiobacillus sp. Lineage (GTDB taxonomy): Bacteria > Pseudomonadota > Gammaproteobacteria > Burkholderiales > Thiobacillaceae > Thiobacillus. The sequence continues at coordinate 17,399 of JADMKH010000036.1, read as the reverse complement.
AACATACCGTGCAGGTGCTCGACGCAGGCGTCGCCCCACTCCAGATACGCGCGCAGGATGACCTCGGTGTCGCCGTCGGAATGAAACACATGGCCGTACCCGATCAGCTCCGCGCGCAGTTCCGGGTAGTTGTAAATCGTGCCGTTGAACACCACGACGTTGCCGGATGCCGTATCCAGCATCGGCTGGCGCGAGCGCGACGACAGGTCGATGATCGACAGCCGCCGGTGGCCCAGCCGCACCGGCCCATCGGCATGCTGGCCCTCGGCATCGGGGCCGCGCCGCTCCAGCTTCGCCAGCATGCGCGCCATCGCCGCCGCATCGGGGGCGGCGTGATCGAATCGAAATTCACCTGCTATGCCGCACATGTTTCAAACTCCTGTTATCCGCGAAGACCAACACTTCGGGTTGGCTTCGCATTCTTCGCGGATAAAAATTGCATTTCAAGCCACCAGCGGCGGCTCGTCCATCAGCTCGATCTGCTCGTGCTGTTCCGGTATCCGTGTATCCGTGCCTGCCAGTACAGCCACACATGGAACGCTTTCAAACTACCAAAACATCATTCACCGAACTCAGGGCTACAGCATAAAACGTTTTGCCGATCCGGACGCTGAATAATTCGGCATCCAAGCAATGGTACGATTCAAGCGAATCGACCCAAACCAATACCAAATCAATGCCACGTATATTCGACAACATCGAAAACTCGTTATTTCTCGAGCTCGCCGCCTCCCTGAGAATCGCCGAGAGCGACGATTTTTGCGTGGGATATTTCAATCTACGTGGTTGCCAAAACTGGGAGAGCTTTTGTTGTGATATCGGATGGCGCCCATCTCATGAGCGTCCTGAGCGGCGCTATCTCGTTCGGCGACCTTCTCAGGAAGGTGATTAAAAAGGCGCGTGACGATGGCGTGCCGTATGTTCCATCCTCGGCCCTATAGAGCCGAGTGCATGGTCAGCAAAGGGGATATCGAGTGGCAAAGAAGAAAAAGCTGATCGTCATGGTCTCCTCGACCGTCTATGGCATCGAGGAACTGCTGGATCGCATCTACGCCATCCTGACCGAGTTTGGTTATGAGGTGTGGATGTCTCATAAGGGAACGGTACAGACGTTTTCCAGCCGAAGCGCTTTTGAAGATTGCCTTCAAGCGGTGGAGCAATGCGATCTATTCCTGAGCCTGATCACGACGCATTACGGTTCAGGCAAGGAAGCGGCGGCGGCGCTGTCCATCACCCACCAGGAATTGCTGCGGGCAATCGATCTCAACAAGCCGCGCTGGGTTTTGGCCCACGACCAGGTGGTATTCGCTCGAAAGCTGTTGGAAAGCCTGGGTCATGACACTGCGAAGAAACGATCAAAGCTGAAGTTGACGAAGCGGACCGCTATCGATGATCTGCGCGTGATCGACATGTACGAGGCAGCAATCCGTCACGATGTGCAGTTCTCCGACCGCAAGGGAAACTGGGTACACAAGTTCGTATCGCCCGACGATGCCCAGTTGTATGCCACCGCGCAGTTCTATCGCTACCAGGAAGTCGAGCGCTTCCTTGACGAGCATCTCAATGATCCTGCAGTCGTCGGTCAACGCGTTGCCCAGGAGAAAAAGCCATGATCCCTGATCTCATCAGAAAGCAGATTCGCCAGGGCGAAGGCATCGGCACCGAGTTCAAGTTGGATGTCCGCAACCTGGAGTCCATCGCCAAGGCCGTGTGCGCATTCTTGAACACCTCGGGCGGCACCGTATTTTGCGGTGTGGATGACAAGGGCAGGATCGTTGGGATGGATGCTGCACAGGATCAGGTGCAGCAGATCCACGCCTACTTGCTGGAGAACGTGACGCCCAAGGCGCTGTTTACGGTCAATGTCGATGACGAGGATGGCAAGGCCATCATGTCCATCGAGGTTCCTGAAGGCAAAGACCACCCCTATGTATTCGGCGGCAGCGTTTTTGTGCGCGAGAGCAGTCAGACGAGAGCAGCCGATGCCGTCAAATTACATGAGATGGTGCAGTCCAAATCGGTTGCCGCCGAGCGCTGGGAGCGTCGTCCATCGATGGCGATGGAAGAAAGCGACCTAGACCACGACGAGGTTCGCCGCACGGTCAAGCAGGCCAAGGAATCGGGGCGCTTTGCATTTGATGATGACACCGACGACATTGAAGTGTTGAAGGCGCTGGCCGTCTATTCCGCCAAGGGATTTACCCAGGCCGCCGATGTGCTATTTGCGAAGAACCCCGCGCTTCGTCATCCTCAGACCCGGGTGCGTGTCACACGCTTCGCCTCCGACAAGGGCGGCGATGCCTATCTGGATGACCGTCAACTGCAAGGGCCGCTGGTCAGGCTGTTCGAGCAGGCATTCGAGGTGCTGTCGCAGCACGTGCGCTGGGAGGCCAGATTTAAAACTGGGGATGTGCGCCGCGCCGACCGGCCAGAGTATCCGTTCGAGGCGTTGCGCGAGGGCCTGGTCAACGCATTCGCGCATCGTGACTATTCCGGTTTTTCTGGAGGCGTGACGGTCGGCATCTACCCGAACCGGATCGAGATTTGGAACTCCGGCCACTTTCCGGAGGGGCTACAACCTGCCGATTTGAGGAAGAATCATCCCTCGCTGCCAACCAATCCGGACATCGCTCATGTCTTTTACTTGCGCGGCCTGATGGAACGCATTGGGCGTGGCGGGCAACTGATCATCAATGCCTGCCGGGACCACGGACTGCCAGCACCCAAGTGGGTTGATCGTCCAACGGGGGTGACCTTGACAATCTTCGGTCGCGATGGCGGCGGAGCTGAAGCATTCACCGCAAATCCTCGCCAGCGCGAACTCCTGGCCCAATTGCAGGCTGGTGACCAGATTCGACCAAGCGAGTACCACCAGCGGTTTGCGGCGGCTGTCACGGACAGGCAGGCACGCCGCGATCTGGTCGAACTGGAGGAGGCCGGCTTTCTGCTGCGCATCGGCAAGGGGGCCGGGACGATCTACCAGCGGACGGACCGGACATGAGCGGACTTGAACCGGACACGATCCGGACATGGCATTGATTGCTCGCACCAAGCGGCGGTCCTTTCTAACTCACTGACATACAAAAAGAAACGTCAGCTTTGACCAGCCCACTGAGTTTGTTGCTGGCGCTGGTTCGGACATAATCGGACAAATGCCGCCTGTCCCGTATTGTGCGGGACTGAAATCGAGTCCTCATTATCTTTCGCCCCGGATAATGATACGCCACGCAAGAAAAAATCTTTAATAATCATTGGGCTTTCTTCCGATCCATTATCCCGGCGTCACGCCGCCAGCGGCGGCTCGTCCATCAACGCGATCTGCTCGCGCAATTCGAGTATCCGCGCCTGCCAGTACAGCTGGGTATTGAACCACGGAAACGCAGCGGGGAAAGCCGGGTCGTCCCAGCGGCGCGCCAGCCAGGCCGCGTAATGGATCAGGCGCAGGGTTCTGAGTGCTTCGACCAGATGCAGTTCGCGCGGATCGAACTCGGCGAAGTCTTCGTAGCCGGACAGAATCTCGTTCATCTGCGCCTGCTGCTCTTCGCGCTCGCCGGACAGCAGCATCCACAGGTCCTGCACCGCCGGCCCCATGCGGCTGTCGTCAAAATCCACAAAGTGCGGCCCGTCTGCGGTCCACAACACGTTGCCGGCGTGGCAGTCGCCGTGCAGACGGATGGCACGTACTTTTCCCGCGCGGTCGTAACACGTCGCCACATTGGCGAGCGCATGGTCGACCACGCTGTCCCAGGCTGCCACCAGATCGGCGGGCAGCCAGTTGCCGCTGCGCAAAAAATCGCGCGATGCGATGCCGAAGGTTTCGAGATTGAGCGTTGGGCGGTGTGCAAAATCGGCCTGCGCCCCCACGGCATGAATCCGCCCGAGAAAGCGCCCCATCCATTTCAGCGTGTCAGCACGATCGAACTCGGGCATGCGTCCGCCCTGTTTGGGGTAAACGGCGAAGCGAAAGCTGCCATGCGTGTGCAGGGTCGTGCCGTTCAATTGCAGCGGTGCGACCACCGGGATTTCGCGTGCGGCCAACTCGGTTGTATAGGCGTGTTCTTCAAAGATGGCCGCATCGCTCCAGCGCTCCGGGCGGTAAAACTTGACCACCACCGGATCCGCGTCCTCGACTCCCATCTGGTATACCCGATTTTCGTAGCTGTTCAGCGCCAGCAGGCGGCCGTCCGCGCGCAAGCCGGTACTGTCGAGCGCATCGAGCGCGCAATCAGGGGTCAGCGTGGAATAAGGATGCAAGTTCATGATGGTGGAACGGTAAACGGCTATAAACAGATGATGCCTCAAAACCTTCACCGAGTCGGCGCGCCATGACTTCACCCACCCCCTTCAACAGGGAGATTTCCCGCCATATCTGGGAGACACGCTACCGGGCCGAAGGCGAAACAGACATCCAGGCGACCTGGCAGCGGGTTGCGCACGCCATCGCGGCGGCAGAAAAGCACAACAGCGCATTGTGGACAGAACGTTTTTACGGCCTGCTGGAACATTTTCGCTTTCTGCCCGGCGGGCGCATTCTCGCCGGCGCCGGCACCGATCACCGGGTAACGCTGTTCAACTGTTTCGTCATGGGCAAGATCGATGACGATCTCGAACACATCTTCGAGGCGCTGAAGGAAGGCGCGCTTACCCTGCAGCAAGGCGGCGGGGTGGGCTACGATTTTTCCACGCTACGCCCGGCGGGCATGGTGGCCGCGGCCACCGGAAGCATCGCTTCCGGGCCCGTTTCGTTCATGCACATCTGGGACGCCATGTGCGCAACCCTGCTGTCGACCGGCGCACGCCGCGGCGCGATGATGGCGACCTTGCGCTGCGACCACCCCGACATCGAGACCTTTATCGACGCCAAGCGCGACCCGGCGGCGCTGCGACATTTCAACCTGTCGGTGCAGGTCAGCGATGCGTTCATGGCGGCGGTGGCGGCCGACCGCGAATGGCCGCTCGTGTTTCCCGGCCTCGCCAATGCACGCACGCTGAAGGCGCGCGACCTGTGGCAACGCATCCTGCGTGCAGCCTACGACACCGCCGAACCCGGCGTGCTGTTTGTCGATGCCATCAATCGCGACAACACGCTTGCCGACCGCGAAACCCTGACCGCCACCAACCCCTGCGGCGAAATCCCGTTGCCGCCCTACGGTGCCTGCGACCTCGGCTCGCTCAACCTCACCGCCTTTGTGGCCTTGCCTTACACTGCCGACGCCCGCCTCGACCTCGACGCGCTGGCCGACGCCGCACAGTGCGCAGTGCGTTTTCTCGACAACGTCATCGACGTCTCCCGCTTTCCCCTGCCGGCGCAGGCCGAACAGGCCCGCCAGACACGGCGTATCGGCCTCGGGATCACCGGGCTGGCGGATGCACTGGTGCTGCTCGGGCTGCACTACGACAGCGATGCCGCGCTCACGCTGGCTGCGCGAACCCTGCAAACCCTTCGCGACGCCGCTTATCGGGCCTCCATCGCGCTTGCCAGCGAAAAAGGCGCTTTCCCGGGCTTCACCCGCAAAGCCTATCTGGCAAGCGGGTTTGCCGCGCGCCTGCCCGCCGACATTCGCGACGCCATTGCCGCGCACGGCATCCGCAACAGCCACTTGCTGGCGATTGCACCCGCCGGGACCATCAGCCTGCTGGCAAACAATTGCTCCAGTGGCATCGAGCCGATTTTCGCCGCCGAAGCCGAGCGGCGCGTGCTGGAAAGGGATGGCCGTTACCGCAGCTATCGCGTAACCGACTTCGCCCTGCATCAATGGCAGCTGGCAGGGCACGGCGGAACCCCTCCGGCATTTGTCGAGGCCCGGCAGATCGATCCGCTCGCCCATTTGCAGATGCAGGCAGCACTCCAGCCCTATGTCGACAACGCGATTTCAAAAACCATCAATGTCGCGGCAGACATCCCGTACGCGCGCTTCGAGGCTATTTACCGGCAAGCGCACGCGCTCGCACTGAAAGGCTGCACGGTCTTCCGCCCCAACGCGATCACCGACGCCATTCTGAGCCCGTCGCTCGCAAGCCCACAGGTGCGCTGCTGTAGCCTGGAACGCGAGGCGGACTAGTTGCCCCTCCATGCTTGCGGCAAACAATGCGCATTCATGCCGGAAAACAGACACGCCGAAAGCTGTAATGCATTGATTCAACATCCGAAAATACCACCTCGCCGACCTCAAGTTTGATTCAGGATTTCCGCTAGCTGATCCGAGCAGGCATTCAGGCACTTTTGCTTATGGCCTGATTCAGTAACCAAGCTTTGCCCCGCAACCATAACTAGAGACAAGGAGACTGACATGAACCCTTACAAAACCCTGACCCGCGCGCTGATTCTCGGCGCTGCGCTCACGTTGCCTGCCGTATCCCACAGCGCTGAATACCGGATGGGAATTTTTGCCGGCTCGGCCAGCAAGGACAACCAGACCGAACTCAAAGCCATGTACAAGCCGCTGATCGACTACATCGCCAAGGCGACCGGCGACACCATCAAGCCCGAAATCAGCCAGAGCTTTGGCAATATGGATCGCCATCTGGGCAACAGCCGCTATTCGATTTTCCTGGGCCCACCCCACGTTACGGCAGCCGCTATTGAAGAAGGCTTCGAGCCGGTTTCCAAATGGAACAAGCCGCTTTTCAGTCTGTTCATCGTCCTTGCCGATAGTTCATACAAAACAATTGCCGATCTCAAGGGTGCCCGTGTGGGTTTGGCTTCCCGGGAGACGGTCGCCGGCCCCCTCTGTATTAACGCGCTCAACAAAGCCGGTCTCAGGGCCGACAAGGATTTTGCCTCGGTTTATGAAGGCAAGTTTATGGACGTCATGACACGCCAGGTGCAAGAAAAAGGCCTCGATACGCTGTGCGCAGGCCCCGGTGTCTGGAAATCCATCAATGAAGAGTCCCCCGGGAAATTCCGGGTGATCGGTGAATCCGTCCGGGTGCCGGGATTTGCCTTCAGCATCGACTCGGAATTGAGCGGCAAGGAAAAGAAAAAGCTGACCGACGTGCTGGTAGGCATAGGGCAAAACCCTGACGGTCTGCGGGCGTTGCAGGCCATTACGGGCAGCGCGGCAGGGGCCACCGACACCCTGGCCACCACTGCCAAGGAATATTTCACCGCCAACCTGCTGGTGGAAGAAAACAAACGTCGCTTCAACGCGCAAATTCCTAAATAAGCGGTCTTGCCTCCGGAAAACGGCCTCGCTTCGAGGCCGTTTTTTTGGCTGCGTGTTGAGCTTGCGCGGTCGTTACACCGACCGGGTTTTCTACCCGACGCGAAGGCGGGTAAGCTGGGGCCATGGCTACTACGCATCGCCCCCCCATACCCGCCCGCCGCCCGCTGATCGGGCTGGCACTCGGCGGCGGCTCGGCACGCGGCTGGGCGCACATCGGCGTCATTCGCGCACTGGCCAACGCCGGGATCGAGCCTGATCTGGTTTGCGGCACATCGATCGGCGCGCTGGTGGGCGCGGCCTATGTGGGGGGCGAGCTCGACCGGCTGGAAGGCTGGGTGCGCAGCCTGCGCTTGCAGACTGTGGTGGGCTTTCTTGATGTTTCGCTCAACGGCGGGCTGATCAAGGGCGACAAGCTGATTGCGTTCTTCCGCGAACATTTTGTCGATCGCGACATCGCCGATCTGGCGCGTCCATTCGGCGCAGTCGCCACCGACCTGCGCCGTGGCCAAGAGGTATGGTTGCGCGAAGGCGGTGTCTCGGAGGCGGTTCGGGCGTCGATAGCGTTGCCCGGCCTGTTCACCCCGGTTCAACGGGATGGCAGCTGGCTGGTGGATGGCGGGCTGGTGAATCCGGTTCCGGTGTCACTGTGCCGAGCGATGGGTGCAGACATCGTGATTGCGGTGGATCTCAACACCGATTTGCTGGGCCGGCATCTCAAATCCAGGCGCGCACCCGCGTCGAACAAACGGGCCGCCGCTGAAGACGCCACCCTGACAGACAGCGTAATGGCGCGGATCCAGTCACGCCTGGCGCAACTCGGCCTCAATCACAACAATGGCACCAAGACCCCCGCCATGCTTGACGTGCTGGCGAGCAGCATCAACATCATGCAGGTGCTGATCACCCGCAGTCGATTGGCAGGCGATCCGGCAGACGTCATGGTGACGCCCTTACTCGCAGAACTGGGACTGATGGAGTTCCACCGCGCCAGCGTCGCGATCGACGCCGGACGGCATGCGGTCGAAGCCGTACTTCCGCAACTGAAAACATGCCTGATCGATGCGCAGTAAGCATGCCCCGGCTTACAACTGCGACTGGCATAGCGCCAGCTTGCGCGCACGGTCCAGCCGTTTGATTGCCGCTTCGCGGCGCGACGCAGCCGCCCGGCTGTCGGCCGGCTCCGAGTAAACCAGCGTCACCGGACGGCGGCTACGGGTGTAGCGTGCGCCCAGCCCGCCTTCGCCGTTATGTTCGTCCAGTCGGCGCGGGATATCAGTGGTAATGCCGGTATAAAGCGTGCCGTCGGCACAACGCAACAGGTAGACAAACCAGGCTGCACGGCCGGCGGCCTGGGTCATACGTCAGACACTTGCTGCGCCCACAATAGCGCCTCCATGTGCGCCGCGTTGATTTCACCGACTTCGCGGCCGATCTGCTTCGCCAGCTCCCCAATACCGGTCTGGTCATCCTGTTCGCAGGCAATGGCCAACGCCAGATAGGGCGCGTAGGGGCCACGCTGCGAGAGGATGGCTTCGGTGATTTCGGCCGGCAGGCTGATCTGCTTGAGCACCTTTTCCATCGGCATGCCCATCACCACATCCAGCAGTGAAAACAGCCCGGCCACGAAAATCTCGTCGCGCGCCTTGGCAAACAGGGCGCGCCCCGCCAGCTGCTCGGCCATGCGGCCGCGCGCAAGCGCATTTTCCAGCACCGCGTTATCCAGTTCATGGCTCTGACCGCCGGTAAACAGGATCATCGTCAGCCAGCGATAGAGCTTGTCCTGCCCCATCACCATCAGTGCCTGCTCGATGCCGCCGATCTTGTTCTGCAGACCCATGCCGGGTGAGTTGACGTAGCGCAACAGACGCACCGACAGCGCCGGATCCTGGCGGAACTGCGCAGCCAGAACCGGCTGCTCGGCGCCGGTGCGCACCCGGTTCATCAAATCCAGCACTTTGGCACGCGATGGGCCCAGGACCGGATGGTCGAGGGTTTCGCGGCGCGTAATAAACGGCCCCATGAAGAAGGCAAACTGGAGCTTGTGGCACATGTGAAACGCTTCCAGCGTCTGCACGCCGGTCGCCACAAACTGTTTGCCCGTGGCGATCCGGGATACGGCAGCCATGCCGGCGGTAATGGCCGGAATATCCTCACCGCTCACATCCATCAACACATAATCCACAAGCGGCAGCAATGCGTGATACTCGGGGCGCGCCATGTCTTCGGCCTGCGCTGCGAAACGGCCACCGCGCGCTTGCAGATCGCTCATGCGTTCAAGCAGGGGGGTGTCGACAAGCATCCGGGAATCGAGTTTCAGGAGCCATGCCGTACCGGTCGCAGGCCAGCCATCCACCAATGGATTGAATAGCGTGGCGGGGGTAACCGGGACAAACGCCAACCGCTGGCCGAGCAGTCGCGTGATATCCATACGCTGCAGATTGTCGAGCAGGGTTTCGTCGCGCAATTTTTGCACATTGGGCAACGCGTCATTCTGTTGCTCATCCAATTCGCGGCGCAGCATGAAGGTGTAGCCCGCGACTTTGCGGTCTCGCCCCAGCATGGCCTCACGCCGCATCACTGAAGGCACATTGGTTTTGCTGGCCGGCGCGGCCGGGACGATCTTGACCCCCTCGGCCAGCGCAGCTTGCTTGACCTGCATGGGCGGCTTGTCTGCATTACCCGAAAACATTCCCACAAGACGACTAAGCACGCTGCATTCCCCTATAAAACCGCTTGAGTATCAAGCCTTGAAACGGCATCAGCGAGCAGGACTGTAGCCTGATTCCCATAATTTTTTACGGGATACGCAGGTCGTCTTTCGCGAGACGGCTCAAACGGGCTGTGACAATGGCCACCCAGCCATTGCGCCCCTGGATCCCCCTCGGGGGTTTGCCTGTTTAAGTGACAGGTGAACCAAGCCATACCTCGCTACCTCGCTGCTATCCTAGCCAGACTTATCAACACGAAGACATTCCTCCACGGAGCGCCAAATTGACCAAACTCATCTATCAATACTTTTTCCGCGGCCTGATTACCGCCCTGCCGCTCGGGCTGACGGTATACTTTTCCTATGTCTTCCTGAGTTGGAGCGAGTCAGTGGCCATGCAGGTGATACGGCCATTCATCGGTAAATTTTACGTACCGGGCATGGGTTTGCTGCTGGGGGTCACGCTCATTCTTTTGCTCGGTTTTTTAGTATCGCAACGTGGCGCGGGAAAGATGCTGTCGCTGGTGGAACTGCCCTTCACCAATCTGCCGGTCGTCAAAAATATTTACGCCTCGCTCAAGGACTTTGCCGATTATTTTTCACCCCAGCGTGGCCAGGACGCGCAACAAACGGTAGTGACGCTCAAAATGCCGGGGCAGGCGCTAGAGGTAGTTGGGCTCATCACACGTCAACGAGTCGACGACCTGCCTGCTGGCTTCCTGCAGGGCGACCGCGTAGCGGTCTATCTGCCCATGGGATACAACATCGGCGGCTACACAGTGTTTGTGCCGCGCGACTGGGTGCAACCGATCGACATGCCAGTGGAAGAAGCGATGCGTTCGTCACTGTTTGCCTGGATGAGCAGAACCAGCAATACAACCCGGCCCACCCAACCCTGATTTGTTGCCACAAACTGCTGGTGTAAAGTTAAACCCATGCAGATCGAATGCTACGCACAGCGGTTGCTCAACCCGTTTCGTGGGGTGGTCCACACGATCCGCTACCAATCCGCCGAAGCCGTCACCACGGATGGGATAGCGTGGGATATTTATGTGGCCAATGATGCCTTGCTCGAAGGTCTGGGCCCAGCCGGCCGCCGCGCCCAGATTTCCGACATCCGCTATGGCCACTGGTCGGCGGAAAAAGGCTTGAAACGCGGGCCGCTGTTTCCCTCCGAAGACTTCAAGCGCCTGGAAAACATGGGGGCCGTGGTCTACGAAAACCTGCTCGTGGTTCACCGCGATGTGCCTTTCGCTTTTCGCGATCAATTCGAGCTATGGCTGCTCGACCGCCATGGCCGGCCGCTGGCCTTGCTGCACAGCGTGCGCACCGACAGCGAAACCGACACCCGCCCGCCGCTCGACTGGCGGGCGGGCATGGCCGCACAGGAACGCTTCCAGAGCACGGCAATTCCCCACATGGGCGCACCCGCCGGCGTATATCTCTCTCGCTATGTGAACAGCTTGTCTGACGGCGTGGCGCAGTGGTTTCGTCGTTCCGACGATGGCGCCGGGCTGGGGCTGCATACATTGAAGGGCGGCGATCCGTTACGCGGGCGGGTGCTGGAAGCCGATGCCTTTCCGCCCCTGTTCATCGCCACAACCGGCATGGATGCGCCGCATGTGCAGCTGGTGCATGACTACCATGCCTGGCAAGCCCCCTGGATGTTGCTGCTACCGGGCCTCGACCCCGCTGGACGGGGCCTGCTGGAAGTCTGCGCCTGCCAGCAGGCCGAACTGGTTGAAAAGCATTGCAGGCTGTATCCCGCCGTCATCGATCAGCAGGCCTTGCTGGCTGCGCGGGTGGAAGCGGCATTGGTTCGCAACCACCCCAAGCCCGCCCGGGTGGACGAGACCATGTCGATGTTTTACATCGAACTCAGCGTCAGCGCAGACGAATAATCAAAACACGCACAATCGCGCCCCCGGAACGTTACATCCGCACCGGCTCGAACGTAGCATCCAGATTCTGGTCGTCGCAGTAATCCAGAAAATTACCGCGCAGGGTGGCAATGTGCGTATCGGCGGGAATGCCCAGCGTCATGTGTACAGCAAACATGGCGGCGCCGGTGTGCGGCGCAGGGTAGGTTTCGGTATCGAGTTCTTCGATATTGATATGCAGCCGCGCAAAGAAATTGGCGAGGCTGTTGACGATGCCGGGCTGATCCAGCGCGGCCACTTCAACGGTGTAGGGAATCAGCGGCTTGTCGGAGCGGATGGAGCGGGTGCGCTGCAGGATGAGCGACAAGCCCAACTCTTCGCCCACGGCAGGCAGCCGCGCTTCCAGCTTGGCCAGCGCATCCCAGCTGCCGGACACCCGCATCAACAGCGCAAACCGGCCGCCCAGCGCCGCCATACGCGACTCTTCAATATTGCATGCCGATTCGCCGATGCGACGGGTGAAGCCTTCCACCAGGCCTATTTTGTCTTCGCCGCAGGCGGTGATGACGAGTGATTCGGTGTCGCTAGACATTAAATGAGCTCCTGGTCGGACAATTCTTTTTTAACATAGGCATAAACAATCGGCGCCGCGATGACGCCCTGCACCCCAAACGCGGCTTCCATCGCCACCATGGCAATCAGCAGCTCCCACGCGCGAGCCTGGATCTGTCCGCCGATGATACGGGCATTCACGAAATATTCGAGCTTGTGGATGATGACCAGAAATGCCAGCGAGGCGGCGGCGATCTGCGGGGAATGCGACAACGAAATGATGACGATAACCGAATTGGAAACCAGATTGCCCAGCACCGGCATCAGCCCGACCATGAACGTGACAACGATCATGGTTTTGGTAAAGGGCAGATGCACCCCGAACGCGGGCAATACCAGTATCAGATAAACCCCTGTCAGCAATGCATTCAGCGCCGAGATGCGCACCTGCGCAAACACCACCCGGCGAAAGGCATCGCCCAGACGGTGAACGCGCGAGCACATGGCTTGAGCCATGGGCGCGAGCATCTGGTGCGGGCTCGCCTGACGCAGCGCAATGAAGCTGCCGATGATGAGTCCGATGATGAAATGCAGGAGGACGCGGCCGGCGTCTCCGCTGAGTTTCCGGATATCCAGCGCATGCGCGCGCAGCCATTCGACCAGCCCGGCACGGATGACCGACCCATCGCCCTGCGGCAACCACGCGGCCGCCCACAGGGGCAACAGCTCGCGGGAATTCTCGATGACTTCGGCCATTTTCGTCAGCAAGCCGGCCAGGCCGCCTTCGGTGCGCAAATACAGAATCACGCCGGCGGCAAATCCGCCGAGTGCGCCGAGCACGATCAAAGTAATGAGCGACACCACCAGCACCTTGGCCCAGTTGTGATCGAGCCGGCCAATGACGAAACGCGGCGCCAGCAAGTGCACCAATTGCACCACCAGCAAGCCGGCCAGCAGCGCGGGCAGCAAGTGCAACGTCAGCGTCAGCAGCAGTCCTGCCGCCATCATCAGCCAGGCGGCGATTTCGTAACGGGTGGCGGGGGTGATCAGCGGCGGGGTCATGGCCGCCACAGTGCCAAACAAGTGCGGGCGAAGCAAGGGGCACGCGGTATTTAGCGGGCAACGCCTTTGTGAATGTGCACGTTCTCCATTGGAGAGCTTGCGGCCATTCCCTGTGCGCTCTACAGTGCGGGCCTGACATGATGCGCATACGCCCACACACCCCTGCCGTTCTCATCCGCCCGCGGATGAACCTGCCATGAACGCCGTACACTCGCCCGCTTTTCTGAACGCGCTGCGCAGCCTGCTGCCGGCGGAATCCTTGCTCACCGCGCCGGAAGATACGCGGCCCTTCGAGTCGGATGGTCTGGCGGCGTATCGCAATACCCCCGACCTGGTGGTATTGCCGGACAGCGAGGCACAGGTCGCCGCCATTTTGCGTTTGTGCCATGCGCACCAGGTCGCGGTGGTCACGCGTGGCGCCGGCACCGGCCTGGCGGCGGGCGCGCTGCCGGTCGACGGTGCGGTGCTGCTGGTGCTGGCCCGGCTCAACCAGATTAAAAACATTGACCCACTGGCACGTACCGCCGTCGTTCAACCCGGCGTACGCAACCTTGCCATCTCCGAGGCTGCCGCTGCGTACAACCTGTATTACGCGCCCGACCCTTCGTCGCAAATCGCCTGCTCGATCGGCGGCAACGTGGCCGAAAACTCCGGCGGCGTGCACTGCCTGAAATATGGCCTCACCGTTCACAACATCCTCAAGCTGCGCGCCTGGACGATTGCAGGCGAACTGCTGGAAATCGGCAGCGACACCCTCGACAGCGCGGGCTACGATTTGCTGGCGCTGCTGACCGGATCGGAAGGCATGCTGGCCGTCATCACTGAAGTCACGGTCAAGCTGCTGCCGCGCCCCCAGCGCGCGCAGGTGGTGCTGGCGGCGTTCGACGACGTGGCGAAAGCGGGTGCGGCGGTCGGCAACATCATCGCCGCCGGCGTCATCCCGGCCGGACTGGAGATGATGGACCGGCTCGCCATCCGGGCCGCCGAAGATTTTGTCCACGCCGGCTATCCGCTCGACTGCGAAGCCATCCTGCTATGCGAGGTGGACGGCGTGAACGAGGAAGTCTCGGACGACATCTTCACCGTGCACGAGGTCCTCGCCGCTTCCGGTGCCACCGAAATCCGCACCGCCGACAGCGAAGAGCAGCGCCTCAAATTCTGGGCCGGGCGCAAGGCCGCGTTTCCGGCGGTGGGTCGTCTCGCGCCCGATTATTACTGCATGGACGGCACCATTCCGCGTGCGCAGTTGCCGCATGTTTTAAAACGAATCAGCGAAATGAGCGCCGAATACGGCCTTGCCGTCGCCAACGTATTCCACGCCGGCGACGGCAACCTGCACCCGCTGATTCTGTTCGACGCCAACCAGCCGGGGGAATTGCACAAGGCCGAAGATTTCGGCGGCAAGATTCTGGAGTTGTGCGTGGAAGTGGGCGGCACCATTACCGGCGAACACGGCGTCGGGCTGGAGAAAATCAACCAGATGTGCGCGCAGTTCGCTGCGCCGGAATTGACGCGTTTCCATGACGTGAAGGCCGCATTCGACCCGGACAAATTACTCAACCCCGGCAAGGCCGTGCCCGAACTGCACCGCTGCGCCGAATGGGGCGCGATGCACATCCACGGCGGGCAATTGCCGCACCCCGAGTTGCCGAGGTTTTGATGCTGGACACATTGATCGAGCGCATCCGCGCTGCGTATGAAAACCACTCATCGCTCATCATCCAGGGGGGGGGCAGCAAAACGTTCTATGGCAGCGCCGATGAAGGTGAAGTCCTCAGCGCCCGCATGCTCACTGGGGTAGTCGATTACCAGCCCAAAGAACTGGTGCTAACCGCCCGTGCCGGCACCCCACTCATGGCGATTGAGACGCTACTCGCCGAACAGAATCAAATGCTGGCGTTCGAGCCGCCACACTTCGCCGGACCGGCCACCCTCGGTGGCTGCATCGCCGCCGGCCTGTCTGGCCCGCGCCGCCCCTATGTCGGCGCGGTGCGCGATTTCGTACTCGGCGTGCGCATGATCGACGGCACCGGCCAGCCGCTGCGATTCGGCGGCCAGGTCATCAAGAACGTCGCGGGTTACGACGTATCGCGGCTGATGGTCGGCGCGCTCGGCACGCTCGGTTTCCTCACCGAGGTTTCGCTCAAGGTACTGCCGAAACCCGTTACCGAAGTCTCGCTGCAATTCGAGCTGGATGAAGCCGCCGCCATCCTGAAAATGAACCAGTGGGCGGGGCAGCCGCTGCCGCTGTCGGCGACGTCGTGGCATGCCGGTCTGCTGACGGTGCGGCTGTCGGGTGCAGCATCCGCGGTGCAGGCCGCGCAAGCCCGAATCGGTGGAGAAACCCTGAAGGACGCGTCCGCCTTCTGGCAACGCCTGCGCGACCAGACGACGCCCTTTTTCAACAAGCGTCCGTCCACGTCAAATCAAAGGCTGTGGCGATTAGCCGTCAATCCGGCTACGCCACCGCTTGCCGTCTCGAATCGACTCGCAGGCGACGCGCAATGGATCGAATGGGGCGGAGCGGTACGCTGGCTGATCAGTGACCAGCCAGCGGCGACGCTGCGCGAAGCCGCCAAAACAGCCGGTGGCCACGCCACGTTGTTCCGCGGCGACGCCCCGGTCGACGGCGTGTTTACACCGCTCACGCCCGCGCTGCTGATGCTGCATCGCAACCTCAAGCAACGCTTCGATCCCAAGGGCATCTTGAATCACGGGCGGCTCTATCCGGAATTCTGAATGGACCTCGACACAATCGAAGCAGGTCCGATCGAGCGTACCGGCGCGCAAGGCCCCATTCTGTCGGTCTACGTGCGCGATCCCGACGGCAACCTGATCGAACTCTCCAATACGCTCTGACATGCGCCAGCCCAAGTATGCAAACGACACTCGCTGAATCCTTCCGCAACACCCCCGAAGGCGACACCGCCGAACGCATTTTGCGCAGTTGCGTGCATTGCGGATTTTGTCTCGCGACCTGTCCCACCTATCAAATTCTCGGCAACGAACTCGACTCGCCGCGCGGCCGCATTTATCTGATGAAGCAGGTGCTCGAAGGCGCGACGCCAACGGCGAAGACCCAGCTCCACCTCGACCGCTGCCTGACCTGCCGCAACTGCGAAACCACCTGCCCGTCCGGCGTGGAATACGGCAAGCTGCTCGACATCGGCCGCCACATCGTGGAAGAAAAAGTGGGCCGCAGCACGCGCGAAACCGCTGCACGCGCCGTACTCAAAACCAGCCTGCTGTCGCCCACGCTGTTTAACACCGCGCTGAAGCTTGGCCAAAGCGTGCGTGGCCTGATGCCCGGTTTTCTGCAGGCGCGCATCCCCGCGGCCGAGGCCTCGGGCAGCTGGCCGGCGCCGCAGCACGCGCGAAAAATGCTCGTACTCGAAGGCTGCGTGCAGCCCGGCCTCAAGCCCAACATCAACGCCGCGACCGCACGGGTGCTCGACCGTATCGGCATTTCGCTCATTGCCGCGGACAAAGCCGGCTGCTGCGGCGCGCTGGCGCACCACCTCAACGACCATGACGATGGCCTCGCCGCGATGCGGCGCAACATCGACGCCTGGATTCCGCATCTCGATGCCGGCGTGGAGGCCATCGTGATGACGGCATCGGGCTGCGGGGTGATGGTGAAGGATTACGGCTGGCTGCTGCGGAACGACCCGGCGTATTCGGAAAAAGCCGCGCGCGTCTCCGCCGCGACGCAAGATGTTTCCGAAGTGCTCCTTGCCGAATCCGAAGCCTTGAAGCGCCTGAGCACGCGCGCCGTGCCCAAACGCATCGCCTACCACCCACCCTGCACCCTGCAGCACGGCCAGAAACTCGCCGGCGGTGTCGAAGCCCTGCTGACGCAAGCCGGATTCGAACTCACGGCGGTGGCCGAAAAACACCTGTGCTGCGGCTCGGCCGGCACCTATTCGATCTTGCAACCCGAGATTGCCGGCGCGCTCAGGACGCGCAAGCTTGAGCACTTGCAGGCGGGTGCGCCGGAAATAATCGTCACCGCCAACATCGGCTGCCTCACCC
>JADMKH010000120.1 GCA_018780025.1 Thiobacillus sp. | reverse complement strand
GGCTTTCGCCAGATCGGCGGGGTTGGTGGTCATGGTCAGCTGTGTGGCCGCCTTGAGATCGTCCGCTGAGACTTCGCCGGTGGGGTCGCAAAATCGACGGTATTGCTCGATTTTTTCAACCGAGAGGTCGTAACCGATGGTGGTCATTTTTTTGCCGAACTCTACCGCCAACGGCAGACCCACGTAGCCCAACCCAACAACCGCAACAACGCTCATGTCTGGATTCCCTTATGAATAGAAAGTCTTTGCTAGGATTGTATCGAATTTGCGTGACGCTGCCCGGTCAAGCCCGAAGGCTGGCTGATCGGCTAGTCAGCAAACGGCGTACCAGTTGGGCGGTGATCGCGCTCATTCTGGCCTCACCCGCCTGCGCCGATGTAGCCAGCATGTTACCCAGCATCAAACCCGGTGTGGTGGGTGTCGGCACCTTCAACCCCACCAGCAGCCCGCGCGCCAACCTGCAGGGCACCGGTTTTGCGGTGCTGGATGGACGCTATGTGGTGTCGTGTGCGCATATCTTCGCCAAGCCGCTGGATTCCGAGAAAAAGGAAACCCACGCCGTATTCATTGGGCACGACCGCCAGATGGCGGTGCGCACTGCGCAGCTGATCGCCACCGACCGCGCACGCGATCTGGCGCTACTGAAAATCGAGGGCGATCCGCTACCCGCACTGAAACTCGGCGACTCCTCCCGCGCGCGCGAAGGCTGGCAGCTGTATTTCACCGGCTATCCGATCGGCTCGGTGCTGGGGCTGAACCCCTCCACCCACCGTGCAGGCCTCGCCGCGATCATTCCCATCTTCACGCCGCTCGCCAACGCCTCCCAACTCAATGCGCGCACGCTGAGGCAGGCGCAGGACCCCTATGAAGTGTTCGAGCTCGATGCCATCGCCTATCCTGGCAACAGCGGCAGCCCGGTCTGGAATCCGGACACGGGCGAGGTGCTGGGCGTGGTCAATTCAGTGTATGTGAAAGGCGCGAAGGAGGCTGCGCTGTCGGCACCAAGCGGGATCAGCTACGCTATACCCGCAAAATATGTGCAGCAACTGCTGGAGCAGGCGTTGCCGTAAACGGCTTACATGCCCTCGGCCAGGCTGACACCGAAGCCAAACGATTGCTGCCTGTAATTGTAATCGACCAACGATTCGCCATAGCCGTTGAAATACTGGACATAGCCTTTCAGGCGCCCATGCAGCGGAAAGCTCCAATTGAGTTTCAGCGCACCCCGGTTGTCCGATGTCTTGAAGTTGTTGCGCAGCAGCAGCGAATAGGCATTGCGGCCGTTGCGATAAACCGCCAGCACGTCGCCGTGTCCCATGTAATCCTCGATATCGGGGTTGTCATCGCTCCTGTTTTTTTCAGGAATGCGGACCCAGGGCCGGATCATCACAGCCAGATTGTCGCGTTCAAATCCGAATTGCGCATACACACGGTTCCAGCTGCGCGATAAGGTTTCCCCGCGACCATTCGACTGGTGCGCCATCCCCAGATTGATAAAGCGCCCGCGAAAGCCGGCCAGATCATAATGGGTGCGGAATACCAGCATCGCTTCCGGCTCGTAGTTGGTCTCGCGAAACGGCGAGGAAATCGTGTTGTTGTATGCCTGCCAGAACGAGGTAATGGTGTAGCCGAGCCACAGATCGACGTTGTCGTGACCGAACACGCCTTCCATCGCCTTGATCTTGAAGCTTAGCTGCAACTCGGTTTCGATCGGGTCGAGTCCCAGATCGGGCTGGGTAAACGTGTCCTTGAACGGGGTGTTATTGGGCGCGTTGCTGTATTTGACCGGCAGGAAATAATTGGGCCGGTGCGGACGGAACAGGAAGGCGCCCTGCTTGGCCTCGTCATCCAGTTCCCAGTGGCGCGACAGCGCCGACAGCAGGTCGGGGTCGGGGGGCGCAGCTTGCGCCACAACGGTCGGGGGAACCGGTTCGGGCTGGGCAGGCCTGAGCAGCCGGTCGTAGCACGCCAGCCGCTCCGCGTCCGCCGGGATCGTGCTGCACCCTTCCCAGTCGGCAATCGCGGCAGCGTGCGCATTTCCCAACAGGCCCACGCACAACAAGGCAAGGGCGGCGCCAGCAAGGGGGAGATGCTTGGGGTTCATCGGCATTCCATCTCTAATCGAGTTCGACACTGTATCCCGGCGTCGGCGCCATCGCCTCCCAACCGAACTGCGTGCGCAGGTCGGCGGCGAATCCGGTCGCCACCGATTCCTCGCCGTGCACCACAAACACCTGACGCGGCTTGCTGCGGAAATGGCCCAGCCAGGCCAGTAGCGCGGTGCGGTCGGCGTGCGCCGATAGCCCGCCCAGCGTGTAAAGGTCGGCGCGCACGGGGATGTCCTCGCCCAGCAGGCGCACCCGCTTGGCGCCATCGACCAGGCGCCGGCCAAAGGTGCCGGCGGCCTGAAAGCCGGTGATCAGAATGGTCGATTCGCGGCGCGGCAGGTTGGCGCGCAGGTGGAACTTGATGCGCCCGGCCTCGCACATGCCGCTGGCCGAGATGATGACGGCGCCGCCGGTGATGCGGTCAAGCGCCTTTGATTCCTCGACATCCTCGACGAAATTGAGCTTGCGAAAATGCGCCGCGCCGCCGTGTTTGCCCATCAGCGCGTGCGTTTCCTCATCTAGCAGCGCCATGTGCCTGAAGGTGATTTCGGTGGCGGCCGTGGCCATCGGCGAATCGACGAACACCGTCAGTTTGGGGATACGCGCCTGCCGGCTCAGATCGGCCAGCAGATACAGCATGTCCTGGGTGCGGCCCACCGCAAAGGCCGGAATGATGACATTGCCGCCTTTTCTTTCGATCGTGTCGTTGATCGCCTCCACCAGTTCGTCCTGCGTCGCTTCCATGCTCTTGTGGTCGCGGTTGCCGTAGGTCGACTCGACCACCAGATAGTCGGCGTCATGGATGTGCGTGGGGTCGCGCAGCAGCGGCCGCGCCGGTTGGCCGAGGTCGCCGGAAAACACGATCTTGCGGCGGCGCGACCCTTCGCCGACCCACACCTCGACGATCGCCGAGCCGAGGATGTGGCCGGCGTCGCGGAAGGTGC
>JADMKH010000089.1 GCA_018780025.1 Thiobacillus sp. | reverse complement strand
GAACCAGCTCACCACCATAACGATATGAAACGCTTTCAGCCACAGCATGGATAGACAAACCTTGAAAAAATGGACGCCGAGTCCGCTGACCCTGATTTTACTGGGTTTAGTCGCCTGGCTGTGGTTTCGCCCGCCGGCTGACGTCAGCGAGGAAAATCAGGCCATTTCACCCTGGCACGTCACTTTGCCCGGCAACCAGGTGCTCAGCAGCGAATCCTTGAAGGGAAAGGTCGTGCTGGTCAACTTCTGGGCGACCTGGTGCCCGTATTGCCGCAAGGAGAAACCCGTGATCGACAGCTTCTGGCAGGACTACCGCGACAAGGGGTTTGAAGTGGTCTCGATCAGCGTCGACGATACACCGGAACAAATTGCCGAATGGATGAAAGACAAGGATTACACCTTTATGGCCAGCCCAACCAATGCATCGGTTCTGGCTGCGTTCGGCAACGTCAAAAGCGTGCCCACCTCATTCATTCTCGATGCAGACGGCCATATTCGCCACACCATCGCCGGACAGGTGCATTATCCCCGGCTTGAGAAACTGGTGACGCCGCTGTTACGCCCGTCCGCACAATAATGGAAGCACGCCTCAACGAACTCGAAGCCAAGCTCGTCTTTGCCGAAGACCTGATCGAAACACTCAATCAAACCGTGATCCGCCAGCAGGGGCAACTCGACTCGCTACAGCAGCAGATGCGGCTGCTGCATCAGCAACTGCAGGATGCGCGGCCGGACGAAACCCATACGCTGCGCGACGAGCTTCCGCCGCATTACTGATTACACGGCGATTTTCACCACCACCTTACGAATAGACCCCGCGCTCACCAGCGGCGCATGCGCATCATCCGGGTAAAACAGGCAGAACGATCCCGGCAGCGTAGCGATCCAGCTTGCCGGCGCGTCGTTGAAAAATCGGATGTCGCGCGCGGCATCGTAATCCGTTACCGGCTCCACGCATTCGGCCAGCGGCTTCCAGCCCATTTCATCGATGCCTTCGAGCACCAGCTGAATATCGATGTAGCGACGATGGCATTCCAGCTTCGCATCCACTCGCGTGCGCCCCGTGCATGCTTCGACAATGGAGAAAATCTGCTCGCCTTGCACCGCATGCACGCCGGGTGCGAGCGCCATCAAATCCGTGTCGCGCAGAAATGCGAATGCCGGTGCAAACAACGGATGTAGCGCGGTGTATTGGTCAGCGTTGGCAAGCGTGTCGAGAATCATGGCGGTGGGTTTTCCAGAATGGCGGCGCACAGAGCATAACGGAACAGAGATGGTGGTTCCCACCGGGGCACCGTTGCGGGATATCCACCTTGAGGCTAGACTGCATTACAAACGTAATGCATCAAGGACGCCAATGAAAACCGCCACGATTCCCTCGCTCCGGGTTCAGCCCGAACTGCGTCAATCCGCCGAAGCCGTGCTGCAGGAAGGCGAAACACTTTCCAGCTTCGTCGAAGAAGCCGTGCGCCGAAACGTGGCCTACCGCCGCGCCCAGCAGGATTTCATCGCACGCGGCCTGGCCGCGCGGGACGCTGCACGCGCCAGCGGCGAATACGTAGACGCGGCGGTGGTGCTCGACAAGCTCGGCAAACGCCTCGCGCAAGCCCAAGCTGGCCACAAGTGACCTTCACCGTTCGCTATGCCCGGCAGGCCGAAGAAGACCTGCTCCGCCTGTACGATTTTCTCCTGGCGCAAGACCTGTCCGCCGCCGCGGATGCCCTCAAAGCCCTGACCCAGGCCATGGCGATGCTGGCGGTTTTTCCGTTCTCCTGCCGCAAGGCCCCGTGCTCGGAAGAAAATCCTTTTCTGCGGGAACTGATCGTGCCCTTCGGTCACGCTGGCTATGTCGCACTGTTTGAAATCGAGGACGCGAAAACGGTGACCATCCTCGCGGTACGGCATCAAAGAGAAAGCGATTACTTATGAGAAAGCACTGATTAAATCCGCCGCCCGCATCGGAAAGCGCGCGGTGCCGGGGCGAAGCTCACTGGCGTGCCACGCGTTTATCCCGCACCTGCAAGCCTTTGCCGTGGGTGCGCAGGTCGAACAGCCCGATTGGCAGGTCGAACAGCCCGATTGACTGAAACAGTCCGTTAAGCTTAGCGTACCCGTAGTTGCGAGCATCGAACGACGCCTGTTTGGAAATATGCTGGCCGACCGCGCCGAGTCCTGCCCATCCTTCTTCATCCGCTGCCGCCTCGACCGATTTGCGCAACAAATTGACCAGTCGCGTATCGCCTCGCAGCGTGTTCGCATCCACGCGAGTCGCGGGCGGTTCGGATGTTGCCACGACCTCCGCGGGTGGAGCAGGCGTTCTCGTCGCACCGAGGTCAACCAAAATCGGGGCGGATGCTTCCTCCGGACGCCGCAGCGTCTCCAGATACAGGAACTTTGAACAGGCATTGACGAACGGCAACGGCGTTTTCTGTTCGCCAAAACCGAAAACCTTGAGGCCGTTGGCACGAATGCGCATCACCAGCGGCGTGAAATCCGAATCACTTGAAACGATGCCAAAACCATCGAGCTGCTTGGTGTAAAGCAAGTCCATTGCATCAATGATCATTGCGGCGTCGGTAGCGTTCTTGCCTTTTGTGTAGGCAAATTGCTGGATTGGCTGGATAGCGAAATCATGCAGTACCGCTTCCCAGGCCTTGAGATGCAGGCTTTTCCAGTTGCCGTAGGCGCGCCGAATGTTGATGACGCCCTCCTTGGCCAACTCGTCGAGGATTTCGTCGATCATTCCAGCCGGACTGTTGTCGGCATCGATCAACAGCGCAATACGGGGTTCGTGTGTCGTCATGGCCTGCTCCGGGCAATCAATCAGCGGCTGATGGGCTTGTAACGAATCCGCTTCGGCTTCGCCCCTTCCTCGCCCAGCCGCTTCTTCTTGTCGGCCTCGTATTCCTGATAGTTGCCCGCGAAGAACACCACCTGCGAATCGCCCTCGAAGGCGAGGATGTGGGTGGCGATGCGATCGAGGAACCAGCGGTCGTGCGAGATCACCATCACGCAGCCGGCGAATTCCAGCAGCGCGTCTTCCAGCGCGCGCAGGGTTTCCACG